>NZ_JALGBR010000007.1:0-223053 GCF_022808535.1 Acinetobacter sp. NIPH1876 | reverse complement strand
TGGTACAGCTAAAACGGTGGCTGTTGCATAAATATCTGAAGATTAGAACAACTCTATCTTTCGTCTATTTGTGCAACAAAGCCCTTCAATGGTATTCGGGCTGGTCAAATCCGCAGGGATTTTTAAACGCTCAGCAAAGTTAATAATGGTTCTAAAATATTGACTGGCATTCATCGGCATACATCCACCCACATCCTGCCATAACTGCACACGGGCATTTTCATCAGGCATGACACGCGCCACCACCTTGGCTTGTAATGGCGATAGTTTGGCAGATGTTTTTGTTGAGCAATCTCGGTTGAGCGGCACTTCAGGCAATAAACTTGCTATCGTAAGAGAATAACCTTCCAGACATTTACGTTGTTTTTGTCTTGATGAATCAAAAGAGCAAGCAGCAGGTGTCATTTGGACATGCATGACATAGCCTGCAACGTCTTGATTACTCGCAGCATGTAATGGAGCACTGAAAGAGAAGATCAAATAACAAGCCAAGGCCTGTAGCAATCTCATCAATTGCCCTTTGAGTAATTCGATTGGTTTCATCAAATGCAAAAACTTCATTGTTTCACTTAAACATCTTGGTGTGTCTTAAGGCCCACTACGTACAGGAATCGTACTCATTCGTTTTTCTAACGATTGCGATCCCTGCCCTAATACCACACCATAATGTGTAGCGTTGGTCATGACATGTTTAACATAGTCACGTGTTTCCAATAATGGAATCGTTTCAGTATATTGATCTGCTGCCATATTCTGAGCATCAGGCTGCCAACGGCGTGCACGATTTGGGCCCGCGTTATAACCTGCTGTTGCCAATACCGCATTACCACTCAACTGACTTTGAATCATTGAAAGATAATAGGTCCCGTATCGAATATTGGTGTTCATTTCACTCAATGCCGCAGGATTATAAGTTTCACCCATTTGTCTTGCGATCAATTTTGCCGTGTTTGGCATAATCTGCATTAAACCACCTGCCCCAACATGGGAACGTGCGGAGGTTACAAAACGACTCTCTTGGCGCATTAAACCATAGGCCCATGCTGGATCAATACCTGCATTGTAACTATGACTGGTTACATTGCTACGATGCGGTGTCGCGTAACGATAAGTATCATTATGGCGAGACGTGGTACGATCCGCTGCATAAATTGCACGATCATACCAACCGACATCATGCGCACGTTTCGCTGCAGCTAAAAGCAGACCATCGTCGTGTTGTAAATAGGCTTGGCGAACCGCCCAGTTCCACTCACGATTGGTATAATTGGCAGGCGCATTGACATCTCTTAATGCAAAGGCACGTCTAAAATGAATATTTTGATTCAGGCGTTGAATATCCTGAGTGCTTGGCTGCTCATTATAAGGCTGATGGTTATAACGTTCACCGAGGCGATCTTTCGCCAACAAGTTGTGGTAGTCATCGCCAGCTTGTGCCAATTTGCGATAAATCTGCTGTGCCGCTTGTTTAGAACCACCATCTGAACGCTGCTCCGATGCACGTGCCAACCAATACTGCCAACGGTCTTCCTGCTTTTGTGTCACCGACATCGCATCAATCGCACGAATCAAACTTTCCCACGCCCCGAAACGAATCGCCTGACGGGCATAAATTTCAGCTTCTTCAGGGCTAAATGGATAACCATAACTTTGGTCATAGGCATTTAACACTTCACGATTAAAGCCATTTTTCATTACGGTAGTACCGCCAACATAACCAATGGTGCGATATAAATATTGTTGTACGGGTTGTGGCACATCTTGAACAGCACGCTGCACATTGCCCAAAGCATTGGTTAAGTCGCTATCCGCAACACGTCCCAAGGCAAAGATTAAATAGGCATAATCGGCATCATTCGACTTCGGTGCACTCCACAAATAACCCAATGGATTGGCTTGAATTTGATTAAACTGCGCTAAAGAAAGATTCAAGCCCATGGTTTGAGCAGTGGCAATCGCGGGACCAGATTGGCCTGCACGTAATTGCCCCCATAAACGTTGTTGACGGTCTTGTGCAGTCATCAATGGGCTAGACAGCATCAAACGCCCCAAACCATTACATGATTCAGGCTGAGAATTGGTTGCTAACCAAATGTCTTTATATTCTGCAAAAACCAGACTATCACCTGTTTTTGCACGGACTTGTGCAACGGCGCAACTTTCTTCTTGATCTGGATTGGTGACATAACTCAGTACAGGCTTGGCATCGGCAAAGCTTCCGAGTTTGACTTTTTCTTCCACGTAATCGGCAGAGAGTTTTTCCGCCATCGCTGATTGTGGATAGCGTTGTGCAAAGCTAATAATCGAAGATGCAGGCTGAAAGCCTAGATTGGTGTTCAGTTTCCAATATTCTGGATAATAACCCAAAGCATCATTTTGCATGTCAGATTGATATTGATCGAGCAAAGCAGAATTGCCTGCATTGGCAGCGCGCAACGCATCATTAAATTGTTCATCTAGAGCATAGACAGATGAGCATGCGATCATTCCTCCCATTGCAATAAAACAACGGAAGCTCTTCTTGTTATTCAATTTTGGAGTTACGGTTGTTCTAAAATCACGCTGCTTTTTCATCTTCATCAATATCTATGCCCAATTTTGCGCTGCTATTATAGTGTAATAAGTCTGGCCTTCCACTATTGTTGTGTTATGTAAATTACTGATTCATATTCATTAAAATTCGCGCAATTTTATTCATAAACTGTCCATTTTTGTCAGTTTTTTATTCTCTGCGTTCCGTTTAAAATGCTGCTATAATCCGCCGTTTATTTAAATCCACCTTGTTTAGGAGCCTGCATGACGGTTCAAACATTCATTCCCAGTGCTGTAAAAGCTGCTTCAGAAAACACTGTTACCCAGCCAATGCACACCGCTGATGTTTCAATCAAGAAATTGTTTATTGAAACTCAAGGGTGTCAGATGAATGAGTATGACAGTCATCGTATGGCAGATTTGTTAGGTGATTCACATGGCTATGTGCTCACTGACAATCCAAACGAAGCAGACATTCTGCTGATGAATACCTGCTCGATCCGTGAAAAAGCACAAGAGAAGGTATTTAGTGGTCTAGGTCGCTGGCGCAAACTGAAAGAACAAAACCCAGATCTCATCATTGGTGTGGGTGGTTGTGTTGCATCACAAGAAGGTGACAACATTCAAAAACGCGCACCTTATGTGGATATGATCTTTGGTCCACAAACGCTGCACCGTTTGCCACAAATGCTAGATCAGCATCACGCTCAAATTGAAAAACCAAAGAAAGAAAAAATCAAATTGGTTGATATTTCTTTCCCAGATATCGAAAAGTTCGACTTTTTGCCTGAACCGCGTGTGGAAGGCTTCAAAGCATTCGTTTCCATCATGGAAGGTTGCTCGAAATACTGTTCATTCTGTGTGGTCCCTTATACCCGTGGCGAAGAAGTGTCTCGCCCGTTGGATGATGTGTTGGCAGAAATCGCTGGCTTGGCTGAAAAAGGTGTACGTGAGATCAGCTTACTTGGTCAAAACGTCAATGGTTATCGCGGTGAAACCTTTGAAGGTGAAATTTGTACCTTCCCAGAATTGTTGCGCTTAGTGGCAGAAATTCCAGGGATTGGTCGTCTACGCTACACCACCTCTCACCCGCTTGAATTCTCAGAAGATTTAATTCAATGCTACCGTGATTTACCGCAAATGGTTTCGCACTTGCACCTACCAGTACAAAGTGGTTCAAACGATGTATTGCAAGCCATGAAACGTAACCATACGATTGATGTCTACATCGATAAAATTGCCAAGTTACGTAAAGTACGTCCAGATATGCATTTATCCAGCGACTTCATCATCGGTTTCCCAGGCGAAACAGATGCGCACTTTGCTGAAACCCTACAGTTCATTAAAGATCTAGATTTCGATCACTCTTATAGTTTTGTCTATTCGAAGCGTCCAGGTACACCAGCTTCTGATTTACCAGACAGTACCCCTGAGCAAGTGAAAAAAGACCGTTTGGCTCAAGTACAAGAAGTGATTAAACGTTCGAGTATTGATAAAACGGATGCCATGCTCGGTAAGATTGAACGTGTATTAATTGAGAAGGTTTCTGATAAAGATCCGAATGTTTTAATTGGTACAGCGGACAATACACGTTTGGTTACTTTTATCGGTGATGCCGCGTGGATTGGCCGTTTCGCAGAGATTGAGATCACGGAAATTAAAACTTTGAATTTAGTTTACGGAGAACTCTTGAATCTTGAACCTGACGTGGCGTAATGTAAGGGTATTCCTACAAAGCAACAAAAAGGGTTTATCTTGACTGCAGCGATTCGACGTACAGTAACGTTCCCTGAAATTCAATTGGAACGTTTGAAAAGCATGCTCGGTGCGTATAACGGGCATTTAAAACAAATCGAACAACGTTTAGATGTCAAAATTACTCACCGTGGTGATGCCTTTTATCTCGATGGTGATATAGAAGCGGTCGAAAGAGCCGAAGCACTACTGCAACGGCTCTATCAAGAATCAGAAATTTCCTCGCAAATCAGCGCCGATGTCATTCATTTGATGATCCAAGGTTCACAGACCGATCGTGAACTGATGGATGATTCAGATCAAGAACATACAGGCCTCGATAGTGTTTGGTTACAGACCCGCAAAGGGCGAATTAACCCACGTGGCGCCAATCAAAAACGCTATGTACAACGTATTTTACAAAGTGATATTTCCTTCGGTATTGGCCCAGCAGGGACCGGTAAAACCTATCTGGCGGTTGCTGCCGCGGTTGATATGCTGGAACGCAATGAAATTCAGCGAATCTTGCTGGTTCGTCCTGCGGTTGAAGCCGGTGAAAAGCTCGGTTTCTTACCCGGTGACCTCACCCAAAAAATCGATCCCTACTTACGCCCACTTTACGATGCCCTATATGAAATGCTGGGCTTTGAAAAAGTGGCTAAATTGATTGAACGCCAAGTGATTGAAGTTGCTCCGCTGGCCTATATGCGCGGACGTACCTTGAACCACTCATTCGTCATTTTAGATGAAGCACAAAACACCACACCTGAACAGATGAAGATGTTCTTGACCCGTTTAGGTTTTGGTTCACGTGCCGTGATTACAGGTGACGTTACACAGGTTGACTTACCGCGTGGGCAGCAGTCCGGTTTAGCACAAGCATTACGTGTACTGGAAAATGTCCATGAGATTCATATCACCCGTTTCCATTCACGTGATGTGGTTCGCCATCAATTGGTACAAAAAATTGTTGAAGCTTACGAAGGTTGGGACAGTGAACAGCAACGCCTGTCTGCTGAAGCTCGTGCCGAACGCAAAGCCAAACAAGAAGCACTGATTGCAGAAAATGATTCTGCAGCAGATGCGCAACACATTTAGAAAAATCCCCCCACTCCCCTTAAGATGCTTTAGTCGCATCTTAAGGGGACGATTTTAAGGATCTATTTTGAAAATCAATTTAAGTCTTCAACAAGACTTTCAAGCTGCGGAATTGCCACTCAAACGTGGTCAAATCAAAAAAAATATCGAAACTGCACTGCGCCATGTCGGTTTTGATGCCAATTGTGAAATTGGAATTGCCTGTGTTGATCTGGCTGAAAGCCATGAACTCAATCTGCAATACCGCGAAAAAGACAAACCGACCAATGTGCTGTCGTTCCCAAGTGATATTCCTGAGGAAATGCTCAGCTTACTCGATGCAGAGCCTTTAGGTGACTTGGTGATTTGTATTCCTGTGGTTTTACAAGAAGCGGCAGAACAGCAAAAGACGCCAAGCGATCATTTCACCCATTTACTGGTTCACGGCGTTTTACATTTGCTGGGCTTCGATCATGAAACCAATGAAACTGAAGCCGAAGAAATGGAAGCCTTAGAAATTGAGATTCTAAAAAAATTGGGCATCGCCAATCCTTACAAAGCCGATGAAAGCTAATCCAAGGTCCTATGTATATCGTTATCTTTAAAGCCACGATCAAACAACTTGATGTAACTTACTCTGAAATGGCACAGAAGCTGAGAAATAAAGCCTTGAGCCAATTTAATTGCGTCAAATTTGAAGCGTGTAGTGAAAATGGTTTTGAAATAGCACTGTCTTACTGGAACAGTCTTGAAGATATTAAACTTTGGCAACGCGATGCAGAACATCTGGTTGCTCAGCGCTTGGGTAAAGAAAAATGGTATCAGGATTTTAGTGTGGAAATCTGTACCGTTGAACGTGCTTATTCGAGTCAAAATGGCTTGTGAATAAGCGCAAACTTATCCACATACTCAATAAAAAACGGCTGCATTCAGCCGTTTTTTATTTCTCAAGAGAATTAGAATTGGTAGCGTAGCGTCAAAGTCACGTTACGAGGTGATCCATAGACCATGCTGTTATTCCCGATGCCTGAATAATATTTTTTATCAAATACATTATTCAAATTAATCTGTGCTTTGATATTTGAATCAATATCATAACCCACCATTAAGTTTGCTAAAGCATATGCATCTTGGCTAATACGTTGACTACCTTCTCCAGTATAAAATTTGCTCTTATAGTTTAGCCCACCACCAACACTCCACTTATCCAGCGTATATTTGGTAAAAAGATTGGCACTGGTTCTTGACGACATGGTTTGAACTTCATCACCTTTGGCATCTTTGGCATTGAAATGTGCAACACCAAAACTCAGATTCCAGTTGTCTTTAATTTCCCCATCTAGTTCAAACTCAACCCCTTTGCTTTCAACGCCATCTACACTGCGGTAGGCTTTCTCAGTGGTTGGGTTACCATTGGTATCAGGTACAAAAACACCAACTATCTCTTCTGCAACATTATCCTGCTGGGTTTTAAATACCGATAAGGCCGCATTCAACTTACCATCTAAAAACTCACCTTTTAAGCCAGTTTCATAGCTTTTCCCTTCTCTTGGATCAAGATATTGGCGATTCGCATCTCGTTTATCTTCAGGCTTAAAGATACTGGTATAACTGGCATACCAAGAGTATTGATCCAGAAAATCAAAAACTAAGCCTGCATATGGTGTAACTTCATTATTAAATTCCCGATTGCCTTCACCATTGTCACTTTCATATTTCCAGTTTGATAAACGTACCCCTGTAATTAACTTCAATGGCTCCAAGAAGCTGAACTTGCCTGCAAGATAAGCACCTGTTTGTGTGGTTTTATTTGGAGGTTGATACAAGTTATTATTCTGAATGGCACCAATTAATGGAATATTTGGATGATCAAAATCGAGCACAGCACCTGAGGCAATCGGAGGCGTTCCTGAGTACCACTTATCTTTCTTGCTTTGGTTATACATAAAACCTGCAACAACTTCCTGCTTTAAACCACCCAGCATAAAAGGTGCTGAGAGATAGGTATCAATATTATTTTCTTTGGTCTTAGTAGCATCAGACCAGGTCATGAAAGAGTCGAGTGTATTGGTTGCTTTATCCAGCTTGCCCCATGAATAAAGCAAAGCCGTGTCTTGTTTTACTTCTCGATAAGCATAGTTCACATTCAAATTGATATCGTTAAATAGATTCTGTTTCAATGTCGCAAAAGCCGTGGTGGTATCGGTATTCCAGTAGGTCCAATCCGAACTCACCGATTTAGAACGATCGAAATCAGTTCGGGTACCATCGGTGTAAAATGCGGGCAATCCGCCCCAACGAACGCCATCTCGCTCTAGATTCTGATACCCCGCACCGACTGAAAGGTAAGTCTTATCCGTAATATCTGCATCCACAACCGCATAGACTACATTATTGGTTTTTTCGTAGCGGTCCATATACGAATCCGTATCCTCATGCTTCACGACGACACGACCACGGACACTGCCATCGGCATTTAATGGTGTGGAAATATCTGCTGAACTTGACCATGCATTCCATGAACCCAAAGAAGTGCTGACATTCCCTGTCAACTCTTTCGCATTGGCATGTTTTCGAATCATGTTAATTGCAATTGCAGGATTACCAGCACCTGTCATCAAACCATTTGCGCCTTTCACCAGTTCAACCCGATCATACATGGTTAAATCAGGATCATTGGCTTCCATCCCCACATTGCTTGGAACACCATCAAACAGATAATAGTCGACATCAAAACCACGTGCTGTTGGGTACTGACGTTCATCCCACTGATTCACAGTCACGCCTGTGACGTTATTTAACATGTCCTGAAACGATGTAATATTGGCATCATCCAAATACTCACGGGTGAGAACTTTGACCGATTGTGGTGTTTCTCGAAGCGATAAATTAAGTTTGGTCGATGTATTGGTACTTTTAGCGGTATAACTTTTCTTTCCTTCCGTTACAGCCAAAGCCCCTTCTTCTGCTTTGACTGTAATCGTTGGCAATTTTGCATTTTCGTTCGCTTCGTCTTCTGCAAATACCAATGTAGGTAACAAGATCGCAGCCATTGCCAAGACCAGTGGGCGGGCTTTAAACAGGTTTAAAGTTGGAGGTTGATGCATGAAATATGTCCTTATTGCAAGGGAACGGTCTTGAAAACATGCATCTCATTCCCCCGATAAATTTTAAGAAGGATGCATTCATTTTCAAAAGGAGAGTTAACTAAAAACACATTGCAAATGATAATTGTTTTTATTATCAATTCAAGTTTTAAGCAATAAATTTAGTTAACTGTTTTTATTGAATTTAAAAATATATTTAAGTTTTTTAAAAAATAATTAAATGATTTTTATAAATATTTAGTTTGTAGTTTGTCTATCATTATTTCCCAATAAGAAGTACACCTTAATTAGTGCACTTCAAATTCAGCATCAACTGGATCAAAACGCCAAGTCCGAATGATGCGCAACTCAGAGATTTCTTTTTTCATCGTGGCATCAAAGGGTCCAAATGGTGCACCACGGCGAACCGATGCTTTAGCAGCTTCGTCTAAAATCGCATGCCCAGAACTTTCAATTAAGCGAATCGCTCGAATTCCCCCTTCTGCATTGAGAATCACCATGAGGCGCACTTCACCCGCCAAGCGTTGTTGTTTGGCTTGATCAGGATAATAGCGGTTCCCATATAACTCGACTTTTTGGCGAAATTTATCTAGGTAAGCAGCAGATGCATCTTGTTTGGCCTGAATGCCATCAACGGTTTTAATGCGTTGTTTACGGCTAAAATTTTGTTGTCGTTGTAAATATTGCGCTTCTAAGCTCGCGACCATGGCAGCTTTGGCTTGAAACTGACTTTGTAGATCATCCAAGGTCTTTTTACGTTCGCTCTGCTCGGCTTGCTTTTGCCAACTCAAAACCGTCATGAGCACTTTTTCTTCGAATTTTAACTCTCGTTTTTGCTGTATTTTCTCCAGACTTTCTAACTCTTTTTCACCTGTAGTTGCATCGGCTTGCATCGGTGCAGGCATATCGCTCGACATCCGATGTGCTTCACGGAAATCGCCCGAACCTTTTTGATCAGCTTGCGCCAAAAAGTCTGCATCTTTAACTTTTTCAGTACTTGGACGAACGGTGACGGCAATTTCTTTGGTGGAAGTGTCAGAGGGTGATGGCATGGTAAATTGAATCGCCAACACCGCCCCATGCAAAAGCATCGCCAAAGCCACTGCCCCAACAAAAATTGGATCTTGCCACCAATAAGGGGACAGTTCTGAACGAAAATTTATTTTATTCCACATGGTATTCAAGCGACAAAATGTCCCATCCCCAACGGCATAACCGTATAAAAACCAAACCAATATTCAAAATTTTACAAAAATGTGATCCACTTATAGTTACAGTGTTTCCATACCATCATTTTATGAAAATGTAGCAATTAATTTTGCTACACTGCAAGTCAGAAATTTATTTTTATTTTTTAGTGAATACAAAGATTGTGGCATTGCTTTACTTATCAATTCACTTTCTGGAACAACTTTTATGCAAACGCTAATTTCATCTGTAGTTAAACGTCTACGTAAAGTTTACCAAAAAGCAGAAGAATTCATCGAAGAAGAAAGAGAGTTTTCACTTTCACAAGTTTTTGTGAATGCCACGATGGAACGTTATGTCACCGAAAATGTGGGCATTATGCAAGACCTGCATGCTGATCTGTATGACGGTTGGTTACGCTTATACACCACCCTCGATGTCAAAGGCCTCCATACCACTTTATCGGTTGATTTAAAGTTGATTCAAATGGAAATGAATCAAAATGTGCAACTGATGGTTTTTGAACAAATCAGCAATACCCAAGTGATTGAAGCCAAATTCAAAAACATCTTTCAAAAATGGGGCTTTTATGTGGCAATCTGGTATTACCAGAAATTCCGTGAAGAAGATCCACTTGGCAAAATCTTAGAACATTTTGAAGTGGTGAAAGTTCAAGATGATTTACTGTATCTCGATTTAAATCGTTGGTTAGGTAAAAAAGCCAGCATTATCGAAACTTTGAGTAAAGTACATGTCAATCGTGCACGCGTCCGTCCTGCGGAGTTGATTGTTTGGGGCAATGTGAATCTTGCTGCAATTTTATCGCCTTCCAATGAAGATGACTTTGACGAAGATGATCTCAACGACAGCGAAGTGACCCCGATTCAGCAAAAAGACCGTAAAAAATAAACAGCTTTAAACTGGGGTAGCATGTTGCTTGTCATGCGATGCTACCCAAAACATACATCTTCATGATTTATACGAAAAATTAACAAGCGCTTAGTAAAAAACCTGATCTTTTCTTCATAATCTACAGGCATAATATCTTTAAATCGTAATGATAAATGAGCGATTCAATTCAGCATTGCTCAAAGGATATAGTGTTATGACAAAGAAATTATTGAAAGTACTGGGTCTTACTTCGGCTGCCATTTTCAGTGCAAGCATCTCTAGTCATGCCTTGGCAATGGCGCCTTTCCAAGCCAGCTATCAATTCAGCTACAACAATAAAAACCTCGGTTCAGCAACACGTACTCTTTCTCAACAAGGTAATAACTGGACCTATCAATTCAGTGCCAAAGCGGGTGGTATTGCTTCTGCATCTGAAACCAGTCAATTTAGTTTTGCCGATAATAAAATCAACTCGCAGAAATTTAGTCGCAGCAGTAAAATCTTAATTCACAACAACACGATGAGCATTAACTTCAATCCCAATAGTAAAGTTGTGAATACCAAAAAAGATGACACGGCTCGCTCATTTGCATGGCAAGCAGGTGCTTTGGATGAACTCAATGCTGAACTGCAAATCCGTGAAGATTTGAAGAGCAATTCATTGAAAACCAAGTATCTGATTGCAGATGCGAAAGCCATCGATGAACGTCGGTTTGTGAAACAAGGCACTGAGAATATCAAAACCCCTTATGGCACTTTCAGTACCATCAAAGTGGTGATGCAGCACGATAAACCAGAGCGTAATACCGTGTTCTGGTTAGCCCCAAAACTCGATTACCTTCCTGTCAAAATGGCACATAATGATGGAAAATCATCATATGGTCTGCTATTAACAGGCTATTCGGGTAAAACAAACTAAGCATCTGGTCAATTTTGGCTTGCATTTTTTTCGATGCTTTTTAAAATATGCCTTTGCTTGAACAAGCATCCGTTTAGAGGATTCTCCCGTGTACGCTTTAGAACAGAAAATCTTAAATGAAGGTATCGTTCTATCTGATCAGGTTTTGAAAGTTGATGCTTTCTTAAACCACCAAATCGATCCTGTGTTGATGCAGTTGATTGGTAAAGAGTTTGCCGCTCGCTTTAAAGATGCAGGTATTACTAAAATTATTACCATCGAAGCCTCAGGTATTGCACCTGCAATCATGGCAGGTTTAGAACTTGGCGTTCCTGTTATTTTTGCGCGCAAATACCAGTCATTAACATTGAAAGACGACCTTTACCGTTCTAAAGTGTTCTCGTTTACCAAACAGACTGAAAGTACCATTGCGATTTCAAACAAGCACATTAGTTCAAGTGACAAAGCACTTGTAATTGATGACTTTTTGGCCAATGGTCAAGCTGCCTTAGGTCTAATTGACTTAATTCATCAAGCCAAAGCTGAAGTGGTTGGGGTGGGTATTGTGATTGAAAAATCATTCCAACCGGGCCGCGATGTATTGCTTGAAAAAGGCTACCGCGTTGAATCGTTAGCGCGTGTTAAATCTTTGGAAGATGGCAAAGTTACTTTTGTTACTGAATAAGATTCAGCACTGATACAAAAAGCGGATGAACACTCATCCGCTTTTTTTATTTAACAACAATCCCAGTTATATAGCACTTTGGAAAAGTCTCGTTTCTTTAGATCTTCTGGATGAATAAAGAAATTTCCCACACCTGAATCGCCCCACATAATCTCGTTTTCCGCATCATCAGTATCGAGCTGAAAAAGCAGCACATAATCTTGAACTTTTTCATTATATTGACGTGGGTCAGTTTGGGTAAAATAAGGATAACCGCCTAAACGATGTCCACTTGCAGAGGCCAATTCATCATAAGGCTCGATAAAATCATCCTCGAAATCCCCACCTTCAAATTGATCTTCAAAATCATACAGTTCATCGACGCCTAAAATCTTTGGTGCAAAGGCAAAATCACCGAGGCTAATGGGCTGAGAAGTCAGGCTAAATTCAATCGCGTATTGCCCCGTAAATGGCAAATAATCATCTTCACTCAGCTGAACTTCAGAGAAGTCTTGTTTTAATTGTGAAGCATCTTCAATGACCTGCTCGAAGTACAACACTTTAAAACCAGATTGCTGTTGTTGGTCGTCGAAATTCATTCCATACAAATCATCGGCTGCAATATAAAACTGTAAAATTCCTTGGTCTGGAAAATGAGCTAAATTCGGGATTTCAGCAAAATTTAACTGCGCCAATAAAGTCAATGGATTGCCATTCGAATCGACTGGATAAGTCGCATCCAGCGGTAAGTAAGGATGCCCCCCTATCTTACTTTGCCATAAAGTTAATTCATCACTGGGTGTCAGTTGCATGGTGACGGTTGGCAAAATAGTCGCCGTGATTTTTTCTAGGTATGGCTGCAAATTGTTCGGCAAAGTCTCTGGTTTAAAATTCATTTTGTTGCTTGTCCATGTACTTATTTATAGAACTTAATATAAAACAAGCAGCTAAATTTAAATAGAGAATAAAGTCTGCACTACGACAGTTAATGACGCACAATTGACCCATTATTTATCACATAAATTCTGATAAGATGAGCCCGATAAAAATTTGCGATTAGGAATCACGATGCGCACTTACTTAGACCTTTTACAACATATCCTTGACAATGGCGGCGACAAAGGTGACCGCACAGGCACAGGTACACGTTCAGTATTTGGTCATCAGATGCGCTTTGATCTTTCTAAGGGCTTTCCACTGCTCACCACCAAGAAAGTCCACTTCCGTTCCATCGTCATTGAACTGCTTTGGTTCCTGAAAGGTGATACCAATGTTCAATATCTCAAAGATAATAAAGTTTCAATTTGGGATGAATGGGCAACTGCAGAACAGACTGCACGTTTTGGTCGTCTAGAAGGTGAACTTGGCCCTGTTTATGGCCACCAATGGCGTAACTTTGGCGCGACCCAAAATGCAGATGGCAGCTACCAGCAGGATGGCTTTGATCAGATTAAATGGTTGGTCAATGAAATTAAAACCTATCCAAATTCACGTCGTTTGATTGTCTCAGGCTGGAACCCAAATGAAGCAGGCAAAGTCGCATTACCGCCTTGCCATACCCTGTTCCAATTTTTCGTACAAGACAACAAATTATCATGCCAGTTATATCAACGCAGTGCCGATGTGTTTTTAGGTGTCCCGTTTAATATTGCCAGCTATGCCCTACTGACCCATATGATTGCTCAGGTCTGTGGTTTAGGTGTCGGCGACTTTGTCTGGACAGGTGGCGATACGCATTTATATGCCAATCACTTTGAACAGGCACAATTACAGCTGAGCCGTGAGCCGCTACCGTTGTGTCAATTAAAGCTCAATCCTGAGATTACCGATATTTTCGATTTTAAATTTGAAGATATTGAAATTGTAGGGTATGAATCACACCCAGCAATTAAAGCACCTGTCGCAGTTTAAATCGATTAGTTAGAGAGAATATAAAATGGCATGGCAAGGCACTGAAGTTGTCCACGTAGTTGCAATGGATAAAAATCACTGTATCGGTAAAGGCAATGCTTTGCCGTGGCATATCTCTGCTGACCTAAAGCACTTTAAAGCCATTACCCAAGGGGGTGTGGTGATTATGGGGCGTAAAACCCTTGAATCTATGGGGCGTAGTCTACCGAATCGTGTCAATTGGGTGATTACCCGTGACCCTGAATGGCATTTTGACGGGGTTAAAGTCGCGCATAGTATCGAAGATGCACTCAATGCTGCACTTACAGATGCACAACACGCTGAAAAAGCATCCTTATTTATTATTGGGGGTGGAGAGATTTTTACCCAAACGCTCGCTATTGCGGATCGTTTAGAATTAACGCATGTTGATCTCGATGTTCAAGGTGATGCACATTACCCAAAAATCTCAGATGACTTTCGCAAAGTAAACTCGGAACAGCATACTGATGAGAAATCAGGGGTTACTTTTGAGTTTGCGACCTACCAAAAATAAAAATGGATCGCGCTTGCCATGCACAATTTTGGATCACGTGAGTTTTTCATCGCTTTAGGCATTGGGCTTTTACACAGTCTGTTTACCTTGTGCGTGATCCTTTCAAGTGTCTGGCTCTGTCTTGCTTTATGGATTCAGCAACCCTTAGGTACTTTTTTCAGTCGTGCCGTCATTGCGCTATGGGTCTTATTTGCCCTCAGCTTGATTGGCGTCTATGTCAGTGGTCATCTGGTGAGTCGTCGCACCGATATCATTATTTATTGTGTTGCATTTGCTTGCGCTTTGGTCTGGTATTTTTCCTTAGAGGCAAGACAAGATCGGGATTGGAATCCTGAGGTTGCAGAACAGCTGAGCTATGAAAAGAATGGTGATCTTGTAAAGCTGCATAATGTGCGAAATTTTGACTGGCATACCGATGGCAGCTATGCCATTCATTGGGAAGATCGCACTATTGACCTGAATAAAATTACGGGCATCAATGTCATTACCTCCTACTGGATGGGCCCACAGATTGCCCATACACTGGTCAGTTTCGATTTTTCTGATCAAAAACCATTGGTATTCTCTATTGAAATCCGCAAAGAAAAAGGCGAAGACTTTTCTGCGATTGGCGGCTTTTTCCGTAAATACGAACTCAGTTTAGTCGCTTCCGATGAAAAAGATCTGATCTATACGCGCAGTAATGTTCGCCATGAACAAGTCTATTTATTCCCGATCAGAATGCCCGCAGCTGAACGCAAAGCCCTGTTTATTGAATATCTGCACAAAGCAGATGAACTGCGTGCAGAAGCCAAATGGTACAACACTCTGACCAGTAACTGCACCACGCTGGTCTTTGACATGGTTCAAGCAATTAATCCGCAGCGCTTACCCAAAGATTACCGTTTATTGGCCTCAGGTTATTTACCCAATTACCTCTACGACCTGAAAGCGCTCAATCAAAACTACAGCATGAAAGAATGGTATCGCTTGGCACATATCAATCCACGTGCAGAACAATATGAACAACAGCCCAATCAGAGCAGTGAATATTTTTCGGATGTCATTCGTACAGGCCTTCCCAAAACTGAGTGATTTTCCCACTCATTTTATTAAAAACACCTGAACATTTACAAAAGGATACGCAATATCCTGCTCCACTCCATGTTGTTTTATTCTAATACCGAGCATAGAAACACAATGATTTGGACTTAAATTTTATGTTAAAGCCTTTTTTAACAACATGTACTTTGGCAATTGCCGTAGCAGTGACCGGTTGTTCAACCACAGAATCTCTCCAAACCTCTCCCAATGCATCTCAGAAAGAAAACATCAATCTCTATGGCCGTAACTGGATTGCTACCCATATCAATGGTGTAGAGATTAAAAGCAATGATCTTTCTGGCAAGCGCCCTGCGATTCAATTTGATGCGAAAGGCAAACGCTTCTTCGGTGCAGATGGTTGTAACCAGATTCAAGGCAGCTTTGAAAGCCAAGGTACGATCTTACGCTTAGGTCCGATTGCTTCGACCATGATGGCCTGTATCGGCAAAGATAATAGCGCGCTTTCACGCCAATATAGCAATGCTTTGGCAAGCACAACCAATTACGAGCTGAAAGGCCATGAGCTTAAATTCATGGGTGCGTCAGGCAAGGTTCTGGTTAGCTTTGTCACCGTGATTCAACCGTTGCCATAATTCGTTATCGTAAAAAAGTAAAAGCTCGTTTCGAACACGGGCTTTTACTTTTTCAACACTTCGTTTACTTTAGTAGCATTCTTAAAATTAAAAATTGGGGAGTCTCATGCAACAAGCGCTCGTTGGTGGTGGATGTTTTTGGTGTGTAGAAGCGGTATTTCTACAGCTTAAAGGTGTAGAAAAAGTGGTGAGTGGTTATGCGGGCGGGATTAGCCAAAACCCAACCTATGAACAGGTCTGCCAAGGTACGACTCAACATGCTGAAGTTGTGCTGATTGATTTTGATGAGCAACAGATCAGCTATACGCAATTGTTAAATGTATTTTTTACCACACACGATCCAACAACACTCAATCGTCAAGGTAATGATATTGGCACGCAATATCGCTCTGTTATTTATTATTTTAATGATGAACAAAAGCAGCAAGCCGAACAGATTATTCATGATCTGGAAGATGAGGGTCTGAATATTGTGACTGAGCTCAGCCCAGCACCGACGTTCTACCCTGCAGAAGAGTATCATCAGAACTTCTTTGCACGTAATCCCTCGCAAGGCTACTGCAACTTTAGCATTCCGCCTAAGCTATCTAAATTGCGCGCCAAATACCTTGATCTACTCAAAGATGCCTAGGCACAAAAAAAGCAACTCAATGAGTTGCTTTTTTCTTGGTATCGCGTGCTGTCTTAGTTTTCACTGACGAACGCAATATCACTTAAACCTGCTTCACTGGCACGCGACATCACTTGCGCAACCGTGTCGTATTTTGATTCTTTATCTGCACGTAACTGCACAGTCGGTTTGGTCGCAGCCTGCCCCGCCTCTTGGAAACGCTTCTCTAGCTCTTCTAAGCTAATAATCTGCGCATCCCAAGCCACTTCACCTTTGTCATTAATACTAATGGTGATCGCTTTTGGTGGTGGATCTACAATTTCAGCAGTGGTTTTTGGTAAACTTAATGGAATTGATGGGTTAGCAACCGTTGCTGTGACTAAAAAGATAATCATCAATACCAACATAATGTCGATCAGAGGAATGAGATTCATCTCATTCATGCCACTGTCGTGGTCTTCACCCAATTGAAAGCCCATTTTAAGCTTGACCTCCAACTAAACTTTGTTGAGTCGCTTTAGTTTCTGTTTTTGCCGCTGTTTCTTGCTGCAACATGGTATCGATTAACAAGCTATGTGCTTGATCTTGTAAATCATGCGCCAAGCCACGATTGAAACGTACACAGATGTTATACGCCATCACCGCTGGAATCGCCACTGCAAGACCAAGACCGGTCATGATCAGCGCCTCACCTACTGGGGTTGCAACCTGAGCTAAACCAGCTTGACCACTTTTACCCACTGCCACAAGTGCGTGGAAAATCCCCCATACTGTACCGAATAAACCTACAAACGGTGCCAGTGAAGCAATTGTTCCAAGAACTGATACACCTTTTTCTGCTTGAGATTTTTCCGCAGAGATTTGGCGAAGCAATGCTTGCTCAGCGACAGCTTTACGTTGTTCAAACGATAAAGGCTGTAACTTTGATTTAAGCGTAGCCAAAGCTTGAACAAGTTGAGTATAAGCTTGTTGTTTTAATTGGCGTGTTCCTAATAGGCGCAGAATGAAAATAGTCCACGTCGCAATCGACATTGCTAAAAGGATGAAATACAGTGTTTTACTTACTGCATCTGCATGTTGCCAATAAACTGAAAAGTTCATATACGAACTCCTGATTTAATCTGTCGCAAGGACTCAAATTTATTAAGGACTAAGATCAAACGGCTGCTCTGCTCGAATCGGGTAAGCAACACCATTTTCCATATACGGTTTAAATTTCGCACTTCTTACAGCACGTAAAACTTTTTCATCGAGATTTGGTATACCACTACTACGTGTAATACGTGCATTGGTAATTTTACCTTTCTCATCAGCTTCAATCAGTACCATCACTGAGCGTGTTTGGTTATCTAAATCTTTTGCTGTAACAGATAATTTCGGTGAACGACTCCATTGAACCCCTGAACCACCAATCGATACACGTTTTGGTGATGGATCAGCAGCAGGTTGAGGTTTCGTTACTTCCTGAACGGGTTGTAGTTTTTCCACTACTTTTTCAGTGACTGTGGTAACGACTTTGGTCTCAACTTTAGGTTCAATCTTTTGTTCAGTTTTTTGAAGAACAGGTTTTGGTGCTTCTTTGACCTGTTGAACCTTTTCAATCTTTTTCGGTGGAGGCAAAGGTTTTTCAACGACCTTAACTTCCTTCACTTCTTTTTTAGGTTCAGGTTTTGGCTGTTCTTTTGGTTTCGGTGGTTCAGGTTTAGGTGGTTCTTTAATCTTAACGAACTTCACCTTAAGCGGTTCTTTCTCGATTGGTCTTAACTCAATCGTTTTCATGTGGCTCACCGCCCACAGAACTCCTACATGTCCAATCACAACTGCAACTAAGGCAGCGATGATTTTCTTTTTCATCGGGTGTGGCGTGTTGAATGTAGCAGGAGATTGACTCATAAGAATCTAAGTACCTAATAGATGGTGACGCTTTCAAAAAAACGATTTCACTCATCGGATAGAACAATGAAAGTGCCGTAATAATAAATGAGAAGTGTTTTCATTTGCAACTGTTTTTTTATTGTATATTCACTAACCATTGAAAAATAGACATAAAAAAACATGCCTTTCGGCATGTTCTCTTTACATACTGTAACCTAGCAATTTATTAGAAAACCACGGTCTTATTGCCATCTACAATAATACGGTCTTCCAAGTGCCATTTAACTGCGCGTGCCAAGACATTACGTTCAACATCTTCACCCAACTCACGCAATTGCTCAACGTTATAATCGTGGCTCACACGCTCAACATCTTGCTCAATGATTGGGCCTTGATCAAGATCAGCTGTCACGTAATGCGCAGTTGCACCAATCAGCTTCACCCCTTTCTCATAGGCTTGCTTGTATGGATTTGCACCCACGAAAGCAGGTAGGAAAGAATGATGAATGTTGATGATCTTCATTTCCCACTTAGCAACAAAATCTTCACTCAAAATCTGCATATAACGCGCCAAGATCAATAGATCATTGCCCTGCATCATTTCATCAATTTGAGCATACGCTTCAACTTTATTGTCTTTATTGACGGGTACAACATGGAATGGGATACCAAAGTTTTCAACCGATTCACGTAAATCTGGATGGTTTGAGATGACTTGGGTAATTTCACATGGTAATGAACCACGTGCATGGCGCCATAACAATTCCAATAAAGCATGGTCTACTTTAGAAACTAGAATACCAACCTTTTTCAACTCACCAACAAAAGTAAGCTTCCATTGCATCTCATAACGTTCAGCAACATTGGCAGCAAAGGTCTGCATCAACGCTTCTTTACGAGATTGCAAATGATCAATCTCAAACTCAACACGCATGAAATAACGCCCGCCTTGAGCTTCTGTTGCGTACTGATCAAGTGCGGTAATGTTTGCTCCCTGATGATACAAAAAGCTCGATACGGCTTGCACGATCCCCGGCTTGTCTTCACAAGTAATCAGTAATCGCGCTGTGTGGGCTGTAGTCGTGTTCATTTGGTTAATATCACTTATTCGAATCAAATTAAAATCAAGCCGAGCATTCTAACCCTTTTTTGCTATTGACTAAATAGCTGCTGACGATCTATTCATCATCATTTTTAAGATTAGACAAACTCGCGAACAAGTCCGATGGTCCAAGTGATTTCAGTAACTGTTCATAGGTTTGGCGACTTTCACCCATTAAATATGGGCCTTCTAAGAACACCATTTGTCGCAATGCTTGCCAAACCCACTTTTCTTCCAGACGATTGTTATCGCTGATATGACCGGACATATATAAGAAGTTGGTCCAGTTAGTCAGCACAATCCATAAGTTGATGATCAAAGCTTCAATTTCTGAATCGGTCATCTTCATCAAACCTGCATCCACGAAGGCACGATAGATTTTTTGCCCTTGCTGCATCACCTGCCCAGCAAAACGTGGATAGATTTTTCGGAAGTCTTCATTATTTTCAACCAAATGATAAACATCGCGATGAATAAAACGATAGGCCCACAACTGATTACTAAGCACTTGAAAATAGCTAATTTTATCATTGGCATTCAATGGACGATCCGTTGGCAAGGCCAACATTTCCAAGGTTTCTGCCTGATATTGCTGTGCCAGTTCTTTAATAATTTCCTGCTTGTTACGGAAATGATAATACAAGTTGCCTGGGCTAATCCCGAGTTCAGCCGCGATGTGGTTGGTTGTGACCGAACGCTCTCCACGCTCATTAAACAACTGCAAACTGATTTGCAGAATTCGATCTTTTGTTTTATTCGGTTTAGCGTGCGACATTGATTTTAACCATCTATAACATAATCAATAGGTTATAAAACAAACCTATAAAGCGACTTGACACTTTAGAGTATTTACTCTAAAAATTAAAAAATAATAAGCTTTCTTTTGGTCCACTCCTATGAACAGTCAAACAAAAACAACCGCTATGACACCTCATGTTGATGTGAAACGGCTACATGATTTGCTTGAGCAGCAAAAAGCAGCTTACCAACGCCATCCTGTGCCAAGCGCCAAAGAACGTATTGAACGCTTAGCTCGACTTAAAAACATCTTGATAAAGTATCAAGATCAATTTGCTAACGCAATTAGTCAAGATTATGGCAACCGTGCCATTATGGAAACCAAAATTGGCGAAGTTCTGACTTGTCTAGAACATATCAAATACTACAGCAAAAACTTAACTGAATGGATGAAACCATCTAAACGCCATATCAGCATGTTACACCAACCAGCAAAAGGCTGGGTAGAATATCAACCGCTGGGTGTAATCGGGGTGATTGCACCATGGAACTACCCTTTATTACTCTCAGTCGGCCCATTGATCTGTGCTTTGGCTGCTGGTAACCATACCATGATCAAAATTTCGAGTGCTTCTTCAAATTTTGGTTATGTACTTGAAAATGCCCTTTCTGAAGCATTCCCACAAGAGTTGGTTGCTGTCGTGAATGGTGGTGGCGTTATTTCAGATGCATTCAGTCATCTCGCTTTTGATAAAATGATTTTCACAGGCTCAACCTCTGTCGGTAAAACAGTCATGGCAGCGGCAGCAGAGAATCTTGTTCCAGTGATTTTAGAGCTTGGCGGAAAATCGCCTGCACTGGTTCATTCAGCCATGAATATTCGCGACGTGGCACAACGTATTGCGGTAGGTAAGCTATGGAATGCAGGTCAAACCTGTGTTGCACCAGACTATATGTTCCTACCTAAAGGCAAAACAGCTGAGTTCACCAAACACTACAATGACTTTGTGACCACAATGTACCCAAGCTTGCGTGACAATAACGACTACACCTCTATTGTGAATGACAAGCAATATAATCGTCTACAAGGTTACTTAGAGGATGCTCGTGACCAAGGTGCAACGATTGTTGAACTAAATGCCAAGAATGAGTCTTTAACTGAAGTTCGTAAAATTGCGCCAACCTTATTAACGGGCGTGACCACTGAAATGGAAATTATGAAGAATGAGATCTTTGGTCCAATTCTGCCTATTTTAGAATACGACCATATCGACGATGCGCTTCAGTTCATTAATAGTCGTCCACGTCCACTGGCTTTCTATTACTTCGATATCGATACTGCACGTGCTGATTATGTCGCAGGACGTACTCATTCAGGGCATTTTGGTATCAACCAAGTTCTTACCCACGTGGCGCAGGATGATCTGCCATTTGGTGGCATTGGTGCATCAGGTATGGGCAAATACCATGGTAAAGAAGGCTTCTTTAGCTTCTCACATGAACGTTCAATGATGTCCAACCCAGTGAGCCCTAAACTTTACAGTTTAAAATTCATCCTACCACCTTATAATAAAGCAACGCACAAACTGCTTTTAAAAACACTATTTCGTTAAGCTGGTTAAGGCATGAGCTATCACACCAGTTCATGCCTTGTTTTTACCAAATTCGCTTGTCTTTTAATCGTATTTTTGGTATAAAACGCCCCTTGAATGATTTCATCCGTTTACTTGAATGGCTAGTTGCACGAAACAGTGCTATATAAACTAGCAATGGAGTTCACCATGTCTAAGGTTTGCCAAGTTACCGGCAAGCGTCCTATCGTTGGTAACAACGTATCGCACGCAAACAACAAAACCAAACGCCGGTTCGAGCCGAACCTGCACCACCACCGTTTTTGGTTAGAAAGCGAAAAGCGTTTTGTACGTCTTCGTCTAACTACTAAAGGTATGCGTATTATTGATAAATTGGGTATTGAGAAAGTTGTTGCTGATCTCCGTGCTCAAGGTCAAAAGATCTAAGGAGTCTGAACAATGCGTGATAAGATTCGCCTCGTTTCTACAGCTGGTACTGGTTATTTCTATACCACTACTAAGAACAAACGTACTATGCCGGAAAAAATGGAAATCAAAAAATTTGATCCAAAAATCCGTCAACACGTAATCTTCAAAGAAGCTAAAATTAAATAATTTTAGCTCTTTAAAAAAACGACTTCTCTTGAAGTCGTTTTTTTTGGCCTAAAAAATGGTCATAATCAAAAAGAAAGGAAATTATGGTTTACATGATTTTTTTTGATAAATAAAAAAATTGTCATCAACAAATTCGATTTTAGTTGTTACACTTTATTCGCTGTTTTCTTGGCATGTTTTATGCTCATTTATTTTTCCCTTAACCGCAACGATTAAGGAACCGCAATGCCACATGATGTTGATTTAATTATATTACTTGCTGTTGGTTTTGGTATGGCCCTTATTTTTGGCTATATCGCAGCACGTCTACGTCTCCCTCCTTTGATTGGTTATTTAGTTGCAGGCATTATTATTAGTCCCAATACGCCTGGCGTGGTCGGTGACATGCAGCTCGCCAATCAGCTGGCTGAACTGGGGGTAATGTTCCTCATGTTCGGTGTCGGGATGCATTTCTCCCTCAAAGATTTACTGCAAGTACGTCGTATTGCTGTGCCTGGCGCAATTTTACAGATTGCAGTGGCAACCTTACTTGGGATCGCAGTCTCTATGTTTTGGGGCTGGAGCTTTGGCTCTGCACTGATCTTCGGCTTAAGCTTGTCTTGTGCCAGTACCGTTGTTCTACTCAAGGCATTGGGTGATCGCGGCTTACTGGACTCAGTGAATGGAAAAATTGCTGTTGGCTGGCTCTTGGTTGAAGACCTCGTGATGGTTTTAGCCTTGGTCCTTCTACCCGCAACAGCAGTATTACTCGGTGGACAGGCACTACCTGGAACAGATACATCACAAAGCATCTGGATCACGATTGGCATTACCCTACTCAAAGTGACAGGCTTTATCGCCTTCATGCTGATTATTGGTAAGCGACTTGTACCCATGATCATGCAATTCGTGGCACGTTTAGGTTCTCGTGAGCTGTTTACACTCACTGTTGTTGCAGCTGCGGTTTCGATTGCATACGGTTCTTACGCGGTATTTGGCGTATCCATGGCACTTGGCGCATTCTTTGCGGGCATGGTGGTAAAAGAGTCCGACTTTAGCCACCGTGCAGAAGAGGAAACATTGCCATTACGTGAAATTTTCGCGATTTTGTTCTTTGTTTCAGTCGGCATGCTGTTTGATCCGAGCATTCTGGTAGAAGAGCCGTTACGTATTTTAGCTGTCGTTGCGATTATCATGGTGGGCAAGACCCTAGCGGCTATGGCGCTGGTATTGTTCTTCCGCTACCCAATCAATACCGCCTTAACCGTAGGCGCAAGTTTGGCGCAAATCGGTGAGTTCTCCTTTATCTTGGCGACACTTGGTTTATCATTAGGTTTATTGACGCCTGATGCGCAAAACCTGATTCTTGCTGGTGCATTGTTCTCGATTACCCTGAACTCATTTGTGTTCTCTGCAATTGAACCTGTACAGCGCTGGATTCGTGAACGCTCGCATTTAGCACGTTTATTAGAACGTAGTGGTGACCCACTGGCCATGTTGCCCGACGAGGTTGATCAAGCTTATCTACGCGATCAGGTGGTGATTATTGGCTATGGTGGTGTCGGCCGTCGTATCAGTGAAAACCTGATGGAGCAAAACATCAAAGTGGTGATTGCTGAAGAAAATCGTGAAATTGTTGAAAAACTACGTAGCCAAGGCATTGCGGCGGTCAGTGGTGAAGCGACTGAACCCAATGTATTGATTCAGGCACATATTCAACATGCCCGTTTGTTAGTCATTTCACCAATGGATATTTTAGATATTCATCGTATCGTGGACATTTCAAAACAGCTAAATCCTGAAATTCAGGTCCTTATTTGCGCAGAGAGTAAAGAAGAAGCTGTGGTGATACGTGAAGAAAATATTGGTGAAGTATTCTACGCCAAAGAAGAAATGGCAAAAAATATGAGCCATCATATTCTCAGTCAAATCGAACTGGCGCATCAATCCGAAGCCCACTAAATATGTTCAAAAATAAAAAAGCGTACTTAAAGTACGCTTTTTTATTTTTGAGATTAACTCAAGTGTTGAGGTTGCTCATCGACGACTTCAGCCTGCCACTCATTCATCTGCTTTTCTAACAGACCAAACAAAGCCGCTTGAATCATATGCTGTGCGACAGTTGCTGTTTGATCGCCAAGTATGGCTTTGACCTCATCACTAAACTGTATCTTAACTAAAGGCTCATTTTCAGAACCCGCATTGCGCAAAGCCAGCTCACCACCCTCGAGTTGGACCAACTCAAGAACTGCTTCTTGATTACCAAATAATTCTTTTAACTGTTGCATTGACATAAATTTTCTCCATGCTTCAACATGGTGGCAAAGTATTTTGCGCTCACGTCTTATTTATATAAGTACTGTTGGCATAGATTTCAAGTCGCTTTAAACATTCGACTTAGAACTCAACCATTTCATTACGGAAACCATCAATTAAATGACTCAATTCACGATGCCACTCACGTAAAATTTTGGCATCGGGCAACCAAGCCTGTGGGCTTTGGGTGACCTTGATGATCAGGTTTGAGGACGTCTCATTTTCAGGTTCAGGTGCTGTTGGCTCAGGTGCATATTGACACATACGGTACGCACGCTTTAATTCTGCCACAAAACCATCTTTAGCCAATTGCTGCAAAACTAGAACCTCAGGTGAAACCTGCCCTTTATCTGCCATATGCTCTTCAATCGATTTAAAGGTCGGCTGTAAATCATTGAGACGGTAATAACGCACCAGTTCCTGCAAGAACGCTAAAAGTGCACCATGCAAATGGAAAACCGCAGCTTCGCGATAAGCCTGTGCCTGCTGAATATGCTCAGTTTGCTCCGCTTGTTGACATGCAAGACGAGCAAAATACAGTTTTTGATTGGTACGATCTGCATGATAACGAGCAACACGGGACATAATATTTTCCTTCAAGATCCTTTCGCTTGGTTTAGGGACTATTGAGATTACACCTTACGAGCTGATTACGCTGCGATCAAAGCAGTGCTTTACTCTTGCTCAGGGGTACAGCTGAAATATCAATAGACCCTACCTAAGATTAAATGCTTTAATGATAAAATCAATATCTTTTGAGCCTACCCATGCGTCATATTCAACAAGCCATACTGAGCTTAATATGCTGTGTGGTCATCCCAACTACCTATAGCTGTGAGCCCGCAGGATTAGACTGGGAAAAGCTCTATACAGATTATGATCTCAACCATGATCAAATGATTGATCTAAATGAATGGAAAAAACTGATCCAGTTACAAGGCCAACCCGTTGCTTGGCAAAAACAGGTCCTTACAGTCGACTCCAAAAGAATAAAGATCTTTAAAGCTTTAGACCTTAATCACAATGGTCTGATCGACCAGCAAGAAATGATCAATATCTATCAATATTTTTCGAACCCTTGTCAGGGCTGGGGTTCAACTTGGGGGAAATAACGGTAGATAAGCTATCCAATGTCCAACTCAAGCAGATAGAGTTTTCGCTTGGCCATGACTTGAATCGGTGGATCAATCGGACGAATATTGCCAATAACCCAAGCAAAATATCCTTCAGCCCAATACGTCGCACAAGCTGCATCAACTTCATCAGATCGCCATGGATGCACGGATTCAATATCTACCAGTGCAACTGCAAAACCAAACTCTTCATCCCCATCATTCAAAAGAAAGTTTTGATTCTCTACAATCATCAAATCTTCCAGTGGCAACATTTCAGGTTACCATGAGCGAACTTCAAGAGTTTTAATTTTCTTCGCTATTCGCTCAGCATTTGGTGCAACAATTGATAAAGCCGTATGCTTTAACATTGCTAATTAAGCTTTATCATCCGCAGCTTTGACACGAATGCCTTGGCTTTTTACTTTCAAGGTATTTAAACCTTTAATTGCTTTAATCGCTTCACGTGGATTTGGCATTTCAACAAAACCAAAACCTTTCGATTTCCCCGTTGCTTCGTCTTTGACCACGACACAAGACTCAACTTTTCCATATGCTTTGAATAAGTCGAGAATTTCCGCATCAGTCACATTACGGTCTAAATTACGAACTAAAATTTTCATGCTAAAACCTAAAAGATGATTCATTGTAGAATCAATGAATCAAAAGAAATTGAATCTGCCTAGTTTAATCGAAATCAATCCCAAAACCTAAATTGATTGCAGCCGTACGAGAACGATTGCTTTGACCATAGCCACGTGGAATATCTCGATGAATCTGAACATCGACTAAATGTTGAGGTAAATCATTGAGGAAGTAACTTTCTATTTTTCTTCCTAGCTCATCATATTGATCTTGTGACCATAAATTTAAATTCTGTTTGGTCAAAATCAATTCATCTTCTGCACGGGTTAAGGCCACATACAGCACACGACGCTCCTCCTCCACATCATCAAAATCGCCTTGTGCACGTGCATGAGGATATTGATTCGGAGAAACATGTGGGACATAACAAACTTTTTGTTCAGCACCCTTAGCTGAATGGATGGTAATCAGCGTCACTAAGTCTTGGTCAGGCGTTTTATCAATTTCGGAGATAGAAATTGGATCAAGTACATATTCCTCTAAGAACTCCCCAAGAGCACTGTGTTTACGTGCCAATTGCTTGACCAAATCAAAGTCTTTAACACGACGTGACCAATCTTTAGTTTTATAATTATTTTCCAGCTGTTCATTTAGCGCATCTAGTGCGAGGCCAATACAAGCTTCAACATGCTGCTGCAATACATCAAGCTGCATCAAAATTAAAATCGCCTGTTGTGGTACTTTGCCATGCCACTCTAAACGTTGGCAACGGGCTTCAATATCAGGCAGTTGAATCAATTCTTGCGCCAATTTACTGGCACCCACATCGCCCACGCCATCCCAAAGCGTCAGGAAACGCATCCAGGCTAAATCATCTTGTGGGTTTACGCTGACCCGAAGTAAGCTCAATACATCTTTAACATGTGCAGACTCAAGCAGTTTTACCCCACCAACAAAACGATAAGGGATATTGGCTGCAATTAAAGCACCTTCCAAATAACGCCCACTAAAACCTGAGCGCAGCAACACCATATGTTCTGCCCAAGCCGCACCTTGCATATGACGACGATTCAAGTCCTGAATAATCCAATTGGCTTCCTCAAACTCATTACTCAAGATATGCAGTTGTGGCTTTAACCCTTTGCCCCGATAAGCCTGTAGATGCTTGTCATATTCAATTTGGCTCTGCTCCAGCAGCCAATTGGATAAATCCAAAATACCTTGGGTCGAACGATAATTCATTTCCAAAGTCAGCACTTCTGCATCGGATACACGTTCTTTAAAATGATGAATATTTTCAAAATCTGCGCCACGAAAGCCATAAATGGATTGTGCATCATCCCCTACGCAAAACAGTTTTACCTTGCCAACTAAAGGCTGAAGCAAAGCCCATTGCAGTGGATTAGTATCCTGCATTTCATCAACTAATAAGGCAGAGCAGAAACCAGTGACCCACTTCACTAACTCTGGTGAACTTTGCAAATGCACAGCAACAATAGATAGGATGTCATCATAATCTAGAAAATTACGTTCTTGCTTGCGTTGCTCATAGGCTTTC
This sequence comes from Acinetobacter sp. NIPH1876, assembly GCF_022808535.1. Taxonomy (NCBI): domain Bacteria; kingdom Pseudomonadati; phylum Pseudomonadota; class Gammaproteobacteria; order Moraxellales; family Moraxellaceae; genus Acinetobacter; species Acinetobacter sp. NIPH1876. The sequence continues at coordinate 194,779 of NZ_JALGBR010000007.1, read as the reverse complement.
ATCAATTCAGCAATTTGAGCTTTATACTCAACCGCTTGGGGTAACTGCTCAACCAATGCATCTGACAATTTGGTTTTAGTATTCCGCGCATAAGAATACAGATCGCACAATTCTGCAGCCTTCGGCAAGACATTGCCCTTATCTTTACCACGCAATAAGCGGAACATCAGCAACTGATCATCTCGATCAATAATACTGAACTGGGTCAGCCCAAAAGCCCGTGGATTACGGCGCAATAGATACATACAAAAAGTATGAAAGGTTGATGCACGTAAACCTTTGGCCTGTGCGCCCATATGTTGTTCAACACGTGTCACGATTTCACTTGCTGAACGTCGGGTAAAAGTTAGAATCTGAATTTGTTGTGCAGCTAAACCTTGATCAATTAAATATGCTGCTCTTGCCACGATGGTTTTGGTTTTACCACAACCTGCTCCAGCCAAGACCAGACAATTTTGTGCTGTCGTTGTGGCTGCTTGTTTTTGTTGTGGATTCAGTTCATCAATTAGCTTGGCAAGCGTCATACAATCGGTCAATTAAAAACGAAATGCTATTTTAGCAGACTCAAGCCATTGAAATGTTTCCGACTACAAAAACAAAAAGAGCATGTGTATTACATGCTCTTAGTTTTAACTTGATCGTTTAAACCGTGGTTGAGCTATGTGGTAACTGCTTAATTGCACCAGCAAAAGTCAGGTAATTAATCCCTTGGAATAAAATATCAATCGCAAGGAACATCCCCAATACCCAGAACGGTGAATCAGGTGATGACAAGATCAGAATCCCGGTTAATAGGGTTAATATGCCTGAAAACAGCACCCATCCCCAGCCTGAAATTGGTCTAAGGATAAAGGCGTTCACGGTACGGATAATCCCTGCAATAATTAAGGCAACCGCCAAGAAACTGGTGAGTACCACCGCGGTAATCACGGGTGTGGTAAACGCAAAGTAACCTGCTGCCAGATACAGCACACCAAACAAGGCCCATAACCAGCGTGTGCCGCCTTTAAACACCATAAATGCAGCAACAAAGTGCAAAATACCACCCAACATCATCAGCACACCAAATAACAATACCGCAGATAATGTAGCAAATGGTAAGGCAGCCAAAAGAACTAAGCCAAAAACGACTAACAATACGCCTAAGAGTAGATACCATTTACGATCAGCATGTAGCTGATTGCGAATTAGATCGTTACCCACTGTTTTCATCATTATTTACTCTTTTATCATCAATGTTATATCTCTATATTGATCGCGTTTTTCACTGAGTTCTGTATAAGGCATGTTGAAAATTAATGACGGAATGTCAGAAAATGGATGTTTTCTTTGATCTTTTTAAGTTGTGTCATTATTTTTTTAAAGATATGGATAAGTCTGAACTTATCCACAATTTATTTGATCCAGCCTATTTCTTGGGCGGTCAGCACACTGATCACGGTTTGTTCTAAATCGTTTGGCATTTTACTTTTGTGTTCGGACAGTGGAATCCGTCCACCCATTATTTCAGCTTCAGTTTGTGGATAGAGCGGCTGTTTATCTGCCTGTGCATAGCCAATCGGAAAAATAGGTTCACCATTGGCTAAGTTATATTTATCGGTCGCGCCAAAACCATGTAATAACTCATGTACCAATACCACATTGTTTTGCTGTGTCTGTTTAGCTGAGGCAAATAGATTAACTAAGCCAATTCGCCCACGTTCCAGTGCAGTCGAGTGCTTGAGTTCCCGACTCAGTTTTGGATCATAATAATTCAGATATAACGTTAAGCTTGGTGAACCATCAATCGACTCATGCTGCTGCCATGCATAGAATCGGAACTTGAGACTCCATAGAATATTATCCAGAATATTCGCTTGCTCAGTCATTTTCGGCGGGGTTTGTTGTAATTCGCGTCCAATCTGGATGATGAAATCACTACTTTGCCCTCGATAGTGCTGGCTGTTTTTTTCTAAATATTGTTTAACCTCAGTAAAGTCATCTTGCTGTAAACCCTGAATATATTGCTGGGTACTGGCGAGGCCATCAGCATTAATCGGATGCAGCAACACATGAATCGGCCGATTCCAATCCTGATTCTGATCCCGATACGCATTGACTGCGACAATCAATAACACCAACAGTAAACAAGCAACTCGAATATTTTTCCACATGCATTCCATCCCCATCCAAAATCATTGTTATTTTTCTTTATTCAATAAAAATGCCAGCAATCGCCAGCATTTTCTTAACACTTAAATAATTAGGCTTCTACCCATTTCCCATCTTGGAACACCAGACTCCACTTGGTTTGCTTGCCTTCAGCAGTTTCAGAACCCACATATTGTGCTTGGCTCTTACGGCTGAATTTCACCACCGTTGGATTGCCTTCAGGATCGACATCTGGCGCTTCTAACAAGAACTGGTATTTCGGATCAAGCTGCTCGGCAACACTGCGTAATTCAGCCACTTTCGGCGCACGCGTTTCACGGATTTTCGGGAATTTGCTTGCAGCCAAGAATAGACCTGCTGCACCATCACGTAACACGAAGAAATCATCATGTTTGGCTGAACGGATATGCTCCATTTTAATCGGATCGACACGCGGTGGCGCAGGCTGACCATTCTTTAAGACTTTGCGGGTATTGTCACAGCTTGAGCAGGCGAAATATGGGCCAAAGCGACCTGTTTTCAACTGCATTTCGCCATCACATTTATCACATGGAATGGTCGGACCATCATAGCCCTTGATCTTGAACTCACCTTCTTCAACTTCGTAGCCATCGCAATCTGGGTTATTACCACAGACATGCAATTTACGACCACCATCGACCACATAGCTGTCCATTGCGGTACCGCACTTAGGACAACGATGTTTCGACATCAAATCAGCAGTTTCAGCACCATCATCATCCGACAATGCCGCCAAAGACTCAACTGGTGTTAAGTTGAGTGTGCCTTTACAACGCTCTTTCGGTGGCAGGTTATAACCTGAACATCCCAAGAATACACCTGTTGTTCCTGTACGAACTTGCATTGGACGCGAACATTCAGGGCAAGAGACATCGGCAACTTCGACTGGCTGATTACGGCGCATGCCGCTTTCACCCTGCGCATTGGTCAAACGTTTCTTGAAATCACCGTAGAAGGTATCCAGTAACTCTTTCCAGTTACGCTCACCCATTGCAACACGGTCTAATTGACCTTCTAAATCAGCGGTAAAAGCATAATTCATCAGGTTATTAAAACTTTCATCTAGGCGGTCGGTAACGATCTCACCCATCTTCTCGGCAAAGAGACGACGGTTTTCCAGTTTTACATAACCACGTTCTTGAATAGTTGAAATAATTGCAGCATAGGTCGATGGACGACCAATGCCTTTCTTCTCTAATTCTTTCACCAAAGACGCTTCGGTAAAGCGTGCAGGCGGTTTGGTAAAATGCTGACTCGGGTCAAGTTTTTCTAACTTAAGTACTTCACCCACTTTCACCGCAGGCAATAAAATATCATCGTCCGATTTATTGGCACCGCGCACACGGGTAAAGCCATCAAATACCAAGGTACGGCCTTTCGCCTTTAACTCAACATTTGACGCTTCAACAGTCAAGGTTGACGATAAGTATTCTGCTGGCGTCATTTGACAAGCCACAAACTGACGCCAAATCAAATCATATAAACGCTGCGCATCACGCTCAACCCCAGCCAGCTTATCCCCCGTCAAAGCAACATCAGATGGACGAATCGCTTCGTGGGCTTCTTGTGCCCCCGCTTTATTGCCATAACGGTTTGGTTTGGCTGGTAAATATTTATCACCAAAGTTTTGCTGAATATGATTACGCACCATATTCACTGCGTCATCGCTCAAGAAGGTTGAGTCGGTACGCATATAGGTAATAAAACCACCCTCATACAAACGCTGCGCCAACATCATGGTTTTCTTTACAGAGAAACCTAAACGTGTGCTGGCTGCTTGTTGTAAGGTTGAGGTGATATACGGTGCACTTGGATTAACTTTGGTTGGCTTATCTTCGCGTAACGCAACTTTATATTCAGCGTCTTTTAATACGCTCAATAGCGCATCAGTTTCGGCTTTATTTTTCAGTTTAAGGGTTTTGCCTGCCTGCTTAACCGCTTCGAGACGAATGTCATCTTTCTTGGAAATGGTATCCGCAAACACTTGCCAGTATTCCTCTGGAATAAAGGCACGGATTTCACGTTCGCGTTCAACCACCAGTTTCACAGCAACTGACTGTACACGTCCTGCCGATAGACCACGGGCAATCTTTTCCCAGAGCAATGGCGACACCATAAAGCCCACCACACGGTCGAGGAAACGACGTGCCTGTTGAGCATTAACACGGTTTAAATCGAGGCGTGTCGGCTGTTTAAAGGCTTCCTGAATGGCATTCTTGGTAATTTCGTTAAACACCACACGGTGATAACGACTGTCATCGCCACCAATCACTTCTCTTAAATGCCAAGCAATGGCTTCCCCTTCTCTATCCAAATCCGTTGCGAGATAGATTGCATCAGCATCTTTGGCGAGTTTTTTTAGTTCGGCAACCACATGTTCTTTGCCTGGAAGTACTTCATAATGGGCAATCCAATCATGTTCTGGATCGACACCCATACGATTAATCAGTGCAGACTGAGCTTTTTCAGCTTTCTGTTGATCTGTGAGTTTGGCACGGGTTACCGGCTTCTTTTCTGTGGATTTCGCCCCGCCTCCTGTCGGTAAGTCACGCACATGACCCACCGATGACTTCACCACATATTGTGAACCCAAATATTTATTAATTGTTTTCGCTTTTGCAGGCGACTCCACAATCACTAAGGCACGTTTCTTTGCAGCAGATGCGGAAGCTGCTGTGCTTTCTGAAGCAGAGCGTGGAGTATTCGCCATAATAAATCGTTTTTCCTATGATCAATCAGAGAGTTAGCGCTGTGCTAAATCATGTAAATAAGCTTTTATCTGTTCAAGCTGTGTGGCTCTTAGGTCAGTTTCTTCATCCCAATACAGTCCGACACAGTTTGCCTGCATATCAATAGCATAAACTCCTTTTAATGCAATGGTTAAATCATTAAATTTCTGATCCCCTTGCACAACCTGAAGCTTGCCATCCACCACCCGTGCACGCATTAACGCTAAGCGAGCATCTGGAATCAGCACACTATAATAAGCCACCATACTGGCACGTTTTTCCGATGCCATTGGAATCTTGGTCCATTCTGGCGCAACGATTAAACGCGGATGCAATCCCATTTTGCGCGCCTGATCACGCATCATACCCAATGCCTTTTCTCGTGGACTGACACGCAAGCCAAAAATCGAGCCAAGTACAAACAGTACAATCGCAACCGTGATCCAAATTCCAATATTACTCATAAAGTAGCCCAAAACTTTCTTTTATTAGCGTTACATAAGTTGAATCAAAAAGGCAAGTTTCAACGTAAAAAATAATCTTGTATTCAACTGCACCCTTTAAAGCATCCCTTTTTCAGACGATCAAAAGCCTAAATACCCAATGCTTTTAACGCGCTTACTTTATTCGATCAGGGTTAATTTTCCGAATTGATCAAGATGTACATCACCCCAATTCTTTAATGCAACAATAATCTGTTCCAGACTACGACCTAAATCAGTTAAACAATATTCAACTTTTGGAGGAACTTGCGGATAGACCTCTCGATGCAGAATGCCATCTTGTTCTAATTCGCGTAGCTGATTGGTCAGCATTCTCTGGGTAATACTCGGTACGCGCTTACGAATTTCATTAAATCGTAAGGTACCTTCATTAAATAAATGCCAGAGAATGACACATTTCCATTTTCCATCAATCAAACTGATGGCGGCTTCGACGGAACAGCCTGGAGAACAATCAAAACTCGAATGCCGCATTTTTGCCATTTTACAGTATCCTTTTTGACACTATGAGCGTTATTTGTCTGTAGTCACTAAAATCAAGCTTAAGTTATGCTGAGATTCCAATCAAGTGGAAGCAAAACCATGAAAGCTGTGGCATATCAAAAGGCAGGTGCAATTACTTTAGAAGATGCGCTTGTAGACATTGAGATCGACTCACCTATTGCACATGGACATGATTTACTCGTTCGTGTGCAAGCTGTTTCTGTCAATCCAGTCGATACCAAAATTCGGAACAATAAAAGTGCAGAAGATCAGCAATGGAAAATTCTGGGCTGGGATGCAGTGGGTATCGTTGAGGCGATTGGCGAACACGTCACTCAGTTCAAAATTGGTGACCACGTCTGGTATGCAGGTGCACTCAACCGACAAGGCAGCAATAGTGAATTACAATTGGTTGACGAGCGTATTGTCGGACATAAACCTAAGTCACTCGATGCTAGCGAAGCAGCAGCACTACCTTTAACCGCCATTACCGCATGGGAAATGCTGTTTGATCGATTACAAGTTCCTCGAGCAGCGGCTGAAAATACTTCGATCCTTGTCATTGGCGGTGCTGGTGGAGTGGGTTCAATCACCATTCAATTGCTCAAACAATTAACCAATCTAACCGTCATCAGTACTGCATCTCGACCAGAAACGTCTGAATGGGTAAAACAGTTGGGTGCTGATTATATCCTAGACCATCGCCAAGCTTTAGCCCCACAAATTCAGCAACTCGGCTTAAATGCCCCTTTATATGTATTTTCAACCACGCAAACCGATCAGCATCTCGCTGATATTGCAGAACTGATCGCAGCACAAGGCCATTTCGGTTTAATTGATGACCCTGAGCAACTCGACATTAAGCTCTTTAAATCAAAGTCTGTTTCGGTTCACTGGGAGTTTATGTTCACGCGCTCTATGTACCAGACTGAAGATATGATCCAACAGAGCCAACTTTTGAATCAAGTTGCAAGCTTAGTTGATGAGGGAAAAATTAAAACCACAGTGAGTCAGGTACTTTCGCCAATCAATGCCGAAAACCTAAAACATGTACATCAACAAATCGAAAGTGGCACGACCAAAGGAAAAATTGTCCTGCATGGTTTCTAAATGCAATTATGCAACCTAGATCTTGCAGTCATGCCACTCAGCATTGCTGCAAGATTTATTAATAATGCGGTGGTTTATCATTTATCGGATCAAAAGCTGCAATTCCTTCCGATAAATCTGAAGATTCAACCCGACGATATAAAAATTGCATTTGTTTTTTTAAATCAGCAATTTCCTGCGTTTGAATTGCGAGTTGCTGATTCAATTGTTCAACTAAATCATCTAAAAATGCAATTCGGACTTGCAAATCTTCAATGGGTGCGGAGAATGACGCGTGATTATCAAAATTTTGTGGTTTAGTCATTTCAGACCTCATCTGAACTTTTAGGAAACATTATGGCCTATATTACTTTAAGGGATGTCCATCTCGCATTTGGCGGACCTGCCTTACTCGACGGCGCGAACTTCAACCTAGAACGTGGCGAGCGAGTCTGTTTAATTGGTCGTAATGGAGAAGGTAAGTCTACTTTATTAAAACTGATTGAGGGAAGCTTGTTACCGGATAACGGTGAAGTTTCAATTCAAAATGGTTTAACTGTTTCAATGTTAGCCCAAGACGTCCCAATGGACTCAGGCAAAGTTGCTGACATTGTTGCCGATGGTGCAGGCGAAGCATCTATTGTATTGAAAGAATACCATGAAGCCAGTGATGCCTGCGTATTGGGTGATATGGAAGCTTGCGACCGCATGGGCATGCTACAGCACAAACTGGATCAGTTGGATGGTTGGGCATTAGAAAACAAGGTCAACTCGATTCTCAGTAAAATGGGACTTGATCCTAATGCAGATCTAGCGGATTTATCGGGTGGTCGTAAACGTCGTGTGTTATTGGCACGTGCTCTACTCACTCAACCTGATGTATTGTTACTGGACGAACCTACCAACCATTTAGATGTTGAAAGTATCGAATGGTTAGAAAAGTTTTTATTGGATCAAAATAACCTGACCCTGCTGTTTATTTCGCATGACCGTTCATTTGTTGACAGCATTGCGACCCGTATTGTTGAGCTTGATCGTGGTATTTTGCGTAGCTACGAAGGTAACTATTCTCGCTATCTCGATCTCAAAGCACAACAAATGGAAGCAGAAGAAAAACAAAATGCTTTATTTGATAAAAAGTTAGCTGAAGAAGAAGCTTGGATTCGTCAAGGCATTAAAGCACGCCGTACTCGTAACGAAGGTCGTGTCCGTGCGTTGCAAGACTTACGAGAACAATCTAAAGCACGTCGTTCGCAACAAGGCAAAGTCAGTATGGCAACGCAAGAAGCCAATCGCTCTGGTAAGCTGGTATTTGAAATTGAAAATCTCAGTGTCAGCTATGGCCAACAACCACTGATCAAAGATTTCTCTGCTATCGTACTACGTGGTGACCGTATTGGTTTAGTTGGCGATAACGGTGTGGGTAAAACCACCTTGATTAAAGCGATTTTAGGTGAGATTGAACACAGTGGTTCTGTGAAAACCGGTACTCAACTCGAAGTTGCTTATTTTGACCAATTGCGTAATGCCCTAGATCTTGAAAAAACCGTCATGGCCAACGTTTCAGAAGGTTCTGATTTTGTTGATGTGAATGGTAACCGTCGTCATATCTATAGTTATTTACAAGACTTTTTATTCTCACCAGAACGTGCGCGTACCCCAGTTAAAGCCCTATCTGGTGGTGAGAGAAACCGTATCTTATTGGCAAAATTATTGCTCAAACCATCGAATTTAATCGTGATGGATGAGCCAACCAATGACTTGGATATGGTGACACTTGAGCTGCTTGAGGAAATGCTATCTGACTATAAAGGTACTTTGCTGTTGATCTCGCATGACCGTGCCTTTATGGACAATGTCGTGACGTCGACATGGGTATTCGATGGCAAAGGTAACATTGATGAATACATCGGTGGCTATCAAGACTATTTGGAACAGCGCCCAGATCAAAAGGTCGTTGATCAGAAAAGTGATGTAAAAAAAGCGCAAGCCAAAGCAGAAGCGGCCGCAGCACCTAAAAAGGTAAAACTCAGTTATAAAGACCAGCGAGAGCTTGAACAACTGCCTGCTGAGATTGAAAAACTGGAAACTGAACAATCAGAATTATCAGAAAAATTAGCTGATGGTTCTTGGTTTGTCAGTGATGCCAATGCCGCAACTGCAGCCAGCCAACGCCTAGCTGAAATTGAAGAAGTATTGCTAGAAAAATTGGAACGCTGGGACATTTTAGAAAATATGTCTAAAGGCTAAAAGCTCCGCATGCATTGATTAAAGGCTCCTGATGGAGCCTTTTTCTTTTTAATATCATCTGAAGCCACTTCAAAAATCTAATCAGATAGACTGTACTTATGGTAGCTCTTTTGAAGCCGCATAAGCCTTTATTTCATCAACTTCAGATGCCTCGACCAAAGATAGATTTTTAGTTTCTGGGGCCCATAAAATCGAAATAATGGTTCCAAAAACCAGAATACATACCAGTAATAACATCGTGGCAGTCATCCCGATCTGTAACAGACTGATTGGAAGAATAAAAGTACTTGCTGCAGAACCAAATCGGCTCACTGCTGTGGCGATCCCAATACCACTAGAACGAACCTCAGTCGGAAAACTTTCTGCGGGGAAAACACCAACTAAATTACTGACTGCAGATAAAATCATCGTAAATGCGGCAAACAAGAGTACCAATGCCCAGTTCAATGTTTCAGGCAATATGGTAATCAACAGTAAGCTGACCGAGAGCAATACGAAGGAATAGATTAAGAAACCGCGACGGGAAAATTTATAAGTACAGTAAATACCGATTACTGCGCCGAGTAGCAGCATCAAATTTAAGATGGTTTCTGTAGTGAAATCATTGGATAACTTCATCAATTCTAGAATCATCGGCAAAAAGGTATAAATTGCAAAATACGGCATCACAATACAGGTGAAAAAGATGCAGTTGAACAAAGTCCGTTTCAGGTATTTTTGACTAAACAATAATTTAATACTGGAAAAATTATTTTGCTGTGCCAACTGATCTGTTTCACTCTCAATCGTTACATTTGCTCCAAAATATTTTTGAACAATCGCCCGAGCCTCATCTTTACGTCCATGTTGCATCAACCACCGTGGGGATTCTGGTGTTCCAATTCGTGCAATTAAAATAATTGCCGCAGGGATTGCTGTTGAGGCGAGTAAATAACGCCATGTATCAGGCCCAAGATCTAAATCAATCACGAACTTGGCAATGAACGTTGCCAGTACATAACCAAATGTCCACACCACACTAAATGAGCCTAAAATTGCACCTCGACTTTGTTTAGGTAAAAACTCCGCCAACAATGCATGCCCGACGGTATAGTCCCCTCCCAGCCCAATTCCCATGAGTACGCGGCAGAGAAACAGTTCTAAAGGTGTAGAAGCATAGAACTGGGCAATCGAACCAATCAGGACCAAAATGAAGCTAATACAAAAGATCTTCTGTCGACCTAATTTATCTGAAATAAATCCAAAAAATAAACTTCCTACAAATAGACCTATCAGAACAGCACTTCCGATTGCACCCTGCCAAAAGGAATCCAGCTGCATCAGAGGAGTAATTAAAGTGAAAACCATCCCAATCAAACCAATGATATAACCATCAGTTAAATGTGCACCGAAAGTCAAAGCCGTTATTTTGAAATGAAATTTGTTCAATGGCACATTATCAATATTTACGGTATTCATATACGCTCCCATTCCATGGAGTAAAATTGAATATTTCTTCTATCCAAAAAACTTAAAAAAGTAATGACGACACCTCATCGATAGACCTCAGATCAGTTCCTTTGAGATCTATCCTCGTCCGTCAATTAAGCAAGGCCACCGAGCAAGATGTACTTAATGTTTTGATACTCGTCTAAGCCATATTTCGACCCTTCACGACCAAAACCGGACTCTTTCACGCCACCAAAAGGTGCTACTGCCGTCGAAATAATACCCTCATTGATTCCCACCATTCCGACTTGCAATTGATCTGCAACCCACCACGTTCTCTTTAGATCTTTGGTATAGAAATATGCAGACAGCCCATATTGGGTGTTGTTTGCCAGTGCAATCGCTTCCTGATCCGAAGCGAAGGAAAAACATGCTGCGACAGGCCCAAAGGTTTCCTCATGCGCGACTAGCATTTTGTCATTGGCATGCTTAATGATCGTAGGTTCATAAAAGAGCCCACCCAACTGATGCGCTTTACCACCCGTCACAATTGAACCACCCTTTGCTAAGGCATCATCAATGTGACGCTGCACTTTTGCCATCGCAGCCTGATTAATTAATGGCCCTTGCGTTACACCCTCTACAAAACCATGACCAACTTTGAGTTTCTGAACCTCTGCCGTGAGAAGTTCAACAAATGATTCATAGACCTTTTCATGAATATAAAATCGGTTGACACAAACACAGGTCTGCCCAGTATTTCTATATTTTGATGCCATTGCACCCTCAACCGCCGCCTCTAAATCAGCATCTTCGAACACAATAAAAGGGGCATTTCCACCAAGTTCAAATGAGGTTTTCTTTAAAGTATCCGCAGCTTGACGCATTAATAATTTGCCCGTCGCAGTAGACCCCGTAAAACTGATTTTTTTCACTTTCTCTGAGTGCTGTAAAGTTGCGCCAATCTCCTGCGCATTCCCAGAAACAACATTAAATACCCCTGCAGGCACACCCGCTTGCTCTGCCAGAACTGCAAGTGCAAAAGCTGACAGAGGTGTTTCTTCCGAAGGTTTTAAAATCATAGTGCAGCCCGCAGCCAAGGCTGGGGCAACTTTACGTGTCACCATTGCTAATGGAAAATTCCAAGGGGTAATCGCGGCAACGACACCAACAGGCTCCTTGGTGACCATGATTTTTGTTTGCGCTTTAAATGTAGGGATAATATCGCCGTAGTTACGTTTCGCTTCCTCAGCAAACCACTCAAAGAAACTGGCAGCATAGACCACCTCACCTAAAGCCTCAGCTAAAGGCTTACCTTGTTCCTCCACAAGAATCTCTGCCAATTGCTGCCGATACTCCAGCATCAATTCACCCCAGCGTTTCAAGACTTGTGTTCGCTCAGCGGCAAGTGTTTTTTTCCATGTTTCTAAAGCATGATCAGCTGCCACAATTGCATGTTCTGTTTCTTCAGCACCGCATTTTAGAACCTGACTCACTTCTTGCGCATTTGCTGGATTAAAAACAGGATAAGTATTGGCTTGACCTGCCAACCACTGACCATTGATAAAACTAGTATTTTTCTTTAAATTTAACATCTTATTACACCCCTACATCTACAAAACAGCCTTTAGCCTCACGAGCAATGCGCGAAATACGCTTCTCACTGGTATAATCATTAATCAGATCGCAAGGGGTATAATTACGATCAATTTCATATAATTCATCGTCGTTGAATTGGGTCTCTAGGGCTTGAATTGCAGTTTTAAATTGATCTACATTATCAGCGCCGACCAACATACTGTGAATGCCAGGGCGCTGCAGTACCCAAGCCTGTGCAACCTGTGCCATTGTTAAATTTTTATTTTGGGCCACTTTGTTCACCGATTTTACAATTTCAAAACTCACAGCGTCGTTATACATCTGCTGGGTAAAGAAATCGGTGGTATTTCGGGTTGAACTCATTTCACCACTTAAAATGCCACGGGCTAATGGGCTGAATACTGAAACGCCAATCCCTTGATCAATACAGAAAGGAATCATTTCCCGTTCTTCTTCCCGATAAGCACAGTTCAGTTGCAACTGCATATTGATTGGTTTGACAAAACCATTGCGCTCACATGAGATCAAAATTTTTGCCAACTGCCCAACGGTCATGGTAGACACACCAAAATAACGTGCTTTTCCAGACTTGATAATTTCATTCATTGCAGCAAGCGTTTCATCTACTGGGCTATCGACATCAAAAAAGTGCAGCATATAAATGTCGACATAATCCGTACCAATGCGTTTTAAAGATTGATCGATACTACTGAGGATATTCTTTCTAGAATGTCCTGTTTGATTGATGCCTCCACCTGTTCCATAGCCAACTTTTGTGGTGATGACCACCTCATCACGATTGACCAGTTTATGAATAATTCCACCAACAACTTCTTCGCCTTTTCCTGCCGAATAAAAATCAGCAAGGTCAATAAAATTGACCCCTGAATCCAGTGCATATTTAATAATTGGAGCACTTTGCTCAGCATTAAAAATCCAGGGTTTCCAAGAAGATGAACCCATATTCATGGTGCCTAAACATAGGCGCGAAACTTTTAAACCTGAATTTCCTAAATTGATATATTCCATGGTCTTCAACCTTAGTGTTTAGGGGTATAAAATGGGTTTTTGATTTGTTTGAGTGCGACTAAATCATTCTTTAGCGGTAAATAATTCAATGCTGCATGAATTGCCCGAACACAAGCGTTGTAATTATTGTGATACACCTCATCCAAATCATTACAACTCGGATTAACCCAATTCGCGGTGACAATGGCCCACTCATTTTCAGCCTCAGGAGGAAATATCCCAGACGAGAGTGCTTCATTGATCGCCTTAGCAATACCCGCTTGTGATGCCCCCCAAGTCGCATTTGCATGCAAATCCCCTTGAATTTCCGCTTTATTGACATACAAAGTCATTGGTTTCACGGGGATATTGGGTTGAGCAATCACCATAAATGGACAATGACCTTGAGATGGTGAAGACAGACTATTTGCAAAAGCCTGTCCGACAGGACCACCACGTGGACCAATTAAAATATTGATATGTGATGCATTGACCCCCTCACCTTCAAATCCCTCACCGATATAAACCGCAGCAGTTAACTTATCCATGTACTTTCCTTGATCGAATAAACTGCGATTACCATCCCTCTTTTTAAATAAAAATAAAATGCAAATTAATTCACAGTACTATTAAAAAATCTAATATTAAAAAAACTCACACTACTGTGAATTAAATTCATAGCAATTGTTAAATTTTCATTATAAATAAAACCTCAAATATGTTTTATTAACCAAAAACAAGGGAATTAAAATTAAATTTATTTTCAAGGATGAATAATGTTAAAAATAAAATCAGCACCAATTAAAACTCTACTTTTCATAGGTAGTTTAGTAATAAGTCAAACCATTTATTCTGGAATAAAACTTGGCGAACCAACTTCAAGTTTAGGTCAATTAAATGTGGGTGGTGCAATCCGAGGTAAATATGTCTATGACCATGACGCCAACCCGAGTAGTAGTAAATTTTCTTTTAGTGATGCGATCTTAGCGCTCAACTATGAGTCTGCAACGCTTATTGGCGGGCTAGATTACCGTCTATATGAATATTATGGTCATATCGGTGATGCAAGCTGGTTAACTGATGCTTGGCTTGGCTATAAAATCAATCCAAACAATAAAATCATTGCAGGTTTAAACCCAGTCCCATTTGGATTAGATCGTTATTGGGGAAATACCTTTTTTCTTGGCATTGCCAATGTGATAGGTCTTGAAGATGTACACAATATTGGGATTAACTATCAATTAAAAACTAATAAAAATCAATTGTCTTTAGCTTTCTATCCAATTGATGGCGGCAATTTTAGAGGGCATTCAAAAGATGCACGGCGCTTCAGTATTAATATGGTCAATGCAGATGATTATGTTGAGAATGGAACCAATACCCAAGAAAAAAACATGATCATTGCCCGTTATGCATACTCTTCAAACTATGCTGACCTCAACTATCAACTTGGTACATCGGTCTGGTACTCAGACATCGAAAACAAAAATTATTCCAGCATAGGATCACGTCAAGTATGGTCTATTTTTGCTGATTTTAATTATCAAAGCTGGAATAGCAAATTATTATTTGGTCATCAAGACATTGATAATAAAGACCACTTGAGTCCTGATCATATTAGCTTGGGCGGATTTGACTATTCTTATAACTCAGCAACGAAAGGAGACTTTTTTTCAACTGAGTTTAGCTATTTATTTCCACATCATTTTGAATATGCACAATCCATTCGCCCTTATCTCAATATCAGTGGTTATATCAAAAAAAATCATAGTAATACTGATAGTTACAGAGTTATTCCAGGTATTGCATTTAAAATTAAAGACTTTACCATTCAAGCAGAACATTTAATCGGAAAGTATGATCCCTACCTTGGTGATCAAAATGGTTTAGCACAAGGATCAAATAAGAACTGGAATCAAAAAACATATATTTCACTTGCTTATTATTTTTAACCAACCAATAGAATATTCCTTATTTAAATTATAAAAATTATTTTTATAGTTAAAGCACATCATCCAAAATATACGCTATGCTAGACTTAGTACAATGGATTGTGATGAAGATTACCCGTTAAATCAGGAAACATGGCTTTAATCTTCATCTTATAAATATCAAGGATATGATAAAAGGACGTATGGATGCGACAATTACCTCCCATGAACGCTTTACGCATCTTTGAAGAGGTGGTTAAGCATTTAAATTTCTCTCATGCAGCACAATCTCTCTGTCTGACGCATGGGGCTGTCAGCAGACAAATCAAATTACTAGAAGAATATTTAGGCGTTCAGCTTTTTCTGAGATCACCCAAAGGAATCGAACTCACCTCTCATGGTCTCGAGTTCGCAAATGATATGCAGATTGTGTTTGATCAAATTGAAGCATCCACACTCAAATTTAGAGCAAAAAACATCCGCACAAAACTCAATATTGAGGCCCCACCAACATGGTGTAATCGAATTCTCTCCCCAAATTTAAAAAACTTTTTGCTTACCAACAAAGACTATTCATTTACAGTGAACTATACTCAAGATGCTGAAAACACTGAGGTTGCTGTAGATACTGATATTCGTATTCGATTTGGCCTCTCACCGGCCCACCATTGTCAAAGCAGCTTATTATTAAAAGAAGACTATGTAATGGTCGCCAGCCCACAACTATTTAAAGATGAACTTGCTCCCAATCTTCAAGACTATCCTCTTATCCATGTGTTATATAACCGTAAAAGACTAGATACATGGCAAATCTGGTTAAAACAAAACCATTATATAGATTTAAGCGATTCACATTGTGCAATCGAATTTTCAACAACAGAACAAGTGATTCAAGCTGCTGTTGCTGGTTATGGTATCGCGATTATCGATAAACCTATGATTCGGAATGAACTCAATATAGGTACACTAAAAACGATGATAGATACTGATATCCAAAGCAAGTATGGTTATTGGATCGATATTCCCTTTAACAAAGCGACTCTTCCAAAAGTTCAAACCTTCAAATTTTGGTTGGAAACCTTATTAACCTAATCTCTTTGCTGGGCATGTTAGCAAGGCCTATTTCAGTATCTTGTTTCAATATATGAACGTATAGATGTTCTTTTTGTGTCGCAAGAGACACTAAAACAGCTTTAGTTTTATTTTACATTTAAAGTTGCCAAACTCACTTCATGTTACACTGCTCTGAAATTCAACGTTATTCTCTTTACTAAGTTTATGAGTCAAAATCAGTCTTATATCCCTGGCGAATTTCAATGGAAATTTCTATTACCCAAATACTGGAAAATTTGGATCGCCATTCTCTTTCTTATGCTATTGGCCATTCTCCCATGGGCTATTCAATGGCGCTTGGCACAAGGTCTAGCCGCTTTATGCTGGCGCGTGCTCAAATCACGACGTAAAACCACACTTCGGAATTTAGAGTTGTGTTTTCCAGAGTGGTCTCCTGCCGAGGTTGAAGCACAAGCCAAACAAGTTTTCGTGGATATGATGCTTGGTGTATTTGAAACCCTCAATGCTTGGTACTGCCCCAAATGGTTTAAAGGCCGCCATAGTATTGAAGGCTTAGAACATATCACCGATGCAAAAGCACAAGGTAAAGGCGTGTTATTACTCGGCACCCACAGCACCTTATTAGATGCAGGCGGTTATATCTGTTCTCAATATTTTGAACCCGATGTGGTGTATCGCCCACAAAACAATCCGCTGTTGGATATGCTGATTTATCGCTGTCGTGCCACCATTTATCAACATCAAATCGATCACGATGATATGCGTGGTTTGATCCGTCGACTCAAAGATGGTGGTGCAATCTGGTATAGTCCTGATCAAGATTTTGGTTTAAAACAAGGCGTGATGGCTCCTTTCTTTGGTGTTCCAGCGGCAACCGTGACTGCTCATCGTCGTTTACTCAAAATTTCGAAAGCGGTTGCAATCCCCTTATATTTCTATCGTTATGGCGATGTTCGCAATCCAAAATATAAAGTACTGATTGAGCCAGTTGTGGACAATATGCCAAGCGAAGATGAAGTCGATGATGCGATTCGCGTGAATAAAATTATTGAAGCTCAACTCCGTATCGCACCTACGCAATGGATGTGGTTCCACCGTCGTTTTAAAACCCGTGCTGAAGGTTACGACAAAATTTATTAAGCTAAAAAAGCCGCCTCATTAAAGAATGAAGCGGCTTTTTCTAAAACAATAACAACAATTTAGTTCGGGAAAATCACACCGGCATTTAAATCAAAATAAGTTGGGGTATTGCTATACACCGAACCCAATTTAACATTAATGAACCAACCCAAGTTACCTTGATCTTGTAAACGGTTTTGAATCTCGCTCGGTAAGTCCAATTTATAAATCGCATCTTCTTTAAAGACTTTAGATTCAATATTGGCTGTGCTTTCACTATCACGTTCAAATAAATAACCCTTGGTATTAAAGAACCCAATCGCATTGTCTTTATCAATTAAGTGATAACCTTCAGCCGCTTGTTGTTTCAGTAATAAATCAAGCTTGGTTGGATTGTCATCATAGAATCCAGCTTCTGTTTTTGGCATTTCGAAATAACGATAGTTATAAGTACCATTATGGGTACTGCTGTTAACACAAGTTGGGATGTAATACATGTCATCCTTAGTGCCATTGGTTGTGAAGTCTTCACCCGCAAAGATTAATTTACAACCTTGTGCGCCGAGCTCATTGAATGCAGCGAGAATACTTGCTCTGGTTTTATTGGTTAAGAAACGATTGTCATAAGTATAGGTTGCGGGTTTCTTATCATTTTTCACAAATAAATATTTATAAGTATTGCTTGGATCCTCTCTCAAGAACGACTTATAAATAAAGCCAGACTGACCTTGTTTTTTCATTTCAGCTAATTTGAGCACATATCTATTTGCAATCACATTGGTGGTGATGTCAGCAATTTTATAGCTATAGGTATCGGTTGAAGCATTATTTTTAACATATAAGTTTTTAGGTTCAGGGAAATCGCTATTGGCTTTTTTCACATCCAAAGAACTGCCCGCTAAGGCAAAACCTTGACTCCCCTGCTCATTGGCTTGCGCCAAGAAATTGGCCCAAGACGCTTGATTATCGAGTAGACGATAACTTGCTGTTGCTTTACTCACAGTCGGTTTTAATAAGCTATAGCCTTCGACATTGGTACGGGTATAACAAGTGACAACTTTAGATGGATCGACTGAATCCATATAAGTTTGAATATCTTTGATATTCACTGTTTCACTCACTGCACACATGCCATCACCTTTAAAGGCATAAGCTGAAGCAATTCCATTTGGTCGATAGCGATCACTATATTTCACTCGATTTGCCGTGGTTGTACCGCTGGTTTCAGTCGCTGCAATCTCGCTAATCAGTGCATCATCCGATGCAACATCGTAATTTTTAATGACTGCACCAGTACAATCCTCTTTTTCAAATTGACGGGTTTCAATGGTAAAGCGAACGCTGTTTTCGGACGCTTTATGTACTGTTAAATTGGTTCGTGCTCCCTTATGACAGAATCCACCCAACCATGAACCCACAAAACGATCAGCCACGACTGGCGTTGGTGTAGGAGTCGGAGTGGGTGTTGGAGTCGGGGTAGGTGTTGGGGTCGGGGTAGGCGTTGGAGTCGGGGTCGGTGTTGGGGTTGGGGTCGGTGTTGGGGTTGGTGTAGGCGTTGGGGTCGGTGTTGAATCTGAATCATTATCAGATCCACAGCCCACCAAGATTGCGCAAGTTACGCTAAGTGCTAGTTGAGTCCATATATTTTTCATTGCATCACCCTCTGTGTGATTTTTTCACATATTTGTGTATGTGAAAATTTAACACTTTTATGCTTGAGTGCAAATATGTTTATGCGTAAATTAATAACGAAAGGTAAAATCATTTCTTATTGATGGTTCGAAGGTATGGATGCTCAAGAAAACTTAGCAAGACAATTCAGTGCTTTACCGAACGAATGGCAGGCATGGTTAGAGGAAAATTTAGAGCGCGGTTGTGCTCCCATTGATTTAGCCAATATTCTGTTGCGTGAAGGTTTAATTGACCTAAATAAAGATTTTTCTGCTCCGATATACGCTGAAGAGCAACACTACCGAGAACTTGAACAGGCAGCAGCCACAAAACAAACCCAACTCAGCAGTACATTTACACCAGAACAAAAAAAATGGTTGGCTCAGATGCTACTGGATGGTTTAAGCAAAGCTGAGATTTATCAGTCATTGATGAAGCAAGGATTGAATGAAAACGATATTGCATTCGAATGGGTACAGTTAAAGCAACATCCTTATTTTCAAATCGCCGAAGAGCAGCACTTCCTGCTCAAAAAACGTAATTGGCTGCTGCATACTTTAGATCGTTTTGCCCGTTTAAATCCTGAATATCAGCAGATTAAGCGAATTTCAAAACCTGATTTTGCAGATTTTATCCAACAGTATTACAGCCGGAACTTACCTGTGATTTTGACTGATGCTATTCAGCATTGGCCTGCTTTACACAAATGGTCACCACAATATTTCAAACAGGCTGTCGGTACACAAGAAATTGAAGTTCAGTTCAATCGTGAACAAGACCCTTTATTTGAACGTAACTCGATTCAACATAAAACCAAAATGCGGATGAGTGATTTTGTTGATTTAATCGAACAAACCCCGCATTCCAATAATTTTTATATGACAGCGAACAATGCCAAAGCTAGCCAATCCAGTCTGGCTGCATTGTTTCAAGATATTGATCATTTTCATGGCTATACGGATCACGCCCAAGTGTATGATCGTAGCTTCATCTGGTTTGGTCCTAAAGGTGCCTTTACTCCCTTACATCATGATTTGACCAATAACTTTTTAGTACAAATTTATGGGCGGAAAAAAGTCACCCTGATTCCTGCAATGCAAACGCCACATCTCTATAATGATGTCGCCGTATTTAGTAAAATTGCCGATCCCCATCGTCCTGATATAGTGAAATCATTTCCAGATTTTGCTCATAGCAGCAAAATCGAATGTATCCTGAATGAGGGCGAGGCCTTATTCATTCCGCTAGGCTGGTGGCATTGTGTCGAAAGTTTAGACATTTCTATGAGTGTTTCCTTTACTCATTTCAATATCGACAATGCAGGCGCTGAATCCTTTCCTTCACTAAGCGGGCATTAAAAATTGTGTCAGCCAATGACTTAACCGAATCCGTTCTTAAGGTGTTCTAATGGTAAAACCAACAGACCAAGTCATCATCAACACAGCGTCATCTGAATTGAATGTACAAGGCGTGATTCCGCAAGATGCAGAAACCACGTTGGATAGCATTTACCCCATGATGCAGCATATCGCACGTTGGTTAATCCATTCAGGTGTTGGCTATACCGATTTCGTGGCTGCGCTAAAACCCATTTTTTATGAACAAGCCTTGGTTGAATTAGAACGAATCAAACAGAATAAAACCGATTCAGCAGTCAGTTTATTATCGGGACTGCATCGTAAAGATGTCAGCGCTTTTCGACAGCAAGCCAATCAAGTCACCAATGAGGCTCCTAATTTTGCCATTAGTGTTCCTGCCCGCGTCATTGCCCGCTGGATTGCCCTTGATCTCCCCCATCAAATTCCTGTTTCTGGTGAGGAAAATAGTTTTGAAGCCTTGGTTAAACATATTTCAACAGAAAAACATCCGCGCTCGATTTTGTTTGAATTACAGCGTTTAGGTGTAGTTGTGCAAATCGATCAAGAGGTCGTATTACAACAACATAGCTTTACCCCAGATAACCAAATGCAGGAAAGTAAAGCCCTGTTTTCTGCCAATCTCAGTGACCATTTGGCTGCAGGGATTGATAACTTTATCAGTGAGAAACCCTTTACCCATCTTGAACAAGCTGTACATGCCGAAAAATTAACAGCACAATCTGTTGAGGCACTTCGACAGTTGAGTATTACACTTTGGCAAGACATGGCAAAACAACTTTTAAATGCCGCGATTCAGCATTGTGATCAAGACCAAGAAAAAGATGATGCTCATTATCAATTTCGCTTTGGTGTCTACCAGTACGATACTCAGATAAAACTACAAGTGCCTTATATTTTTAAGGATAAATAACAATGAGAAGCTTATTGCTCGCGACAGTTTCTTTCATTTCAGTGGTTGTCTTAACCGCCTGTGGAGAAAACTTTTCTGTTGCCAATGTGAGTCTAGGTGGCAGTGGCTCTGGTACACAAAAACCATTACCTGGTGGAGGAAATCCACCTGTCACTGGCGATAAAGGTAAAGATGATGAGGAGGAAGATCAATATGATTATTTTGTTACCTTCCCTGATGCCGTAAATGATGAATGTACTGGAATACAACGTAGTATATATTTCATTGATGCTGGGACTAAGTATCCTCAGATAGCTGGAGCTCAGCAAAGTAGTCCTTCACAAACCGTTCAAATCAATATTAAAAATACAACGCCGAATTATATATTTGAAAAAATTCCTCAATGTCATCAAGTAGAATTTTGGGCAATGTCAGGGAAATTACATTTCCTTCCCGATCAATATTTAAGATGTTCGGCAGAGCAATATACTGTGCAGGTTTTACAACCTTATGAAGTTAAAACCTATGAGTTTGACTTTAAAATTCCACAAGGTGATGACATTTTATTAGTTCGTTACCCAACCCAATACACATCTAATTTTCCCGATGCCCAAACCCATTGGAGCAGTTGCCCAACCTTAGACATTCATCTTCCAGTCACCCAACAGCTGATCCCTAAATCGGGCGAAAAATTACCACCATCAAAACCAGAACAAAGCGAACCACCCTCTGGCAGAAAGCCACAACAATAAGCTGTATACAATCGGGCTAAAAAATTAAAACCCGAGTTCTGCATCCTGCAAAACTCGGGCAAATGAGGTTGTGCTTTCAAACTACTTTTATTATCCTGCGTCCATCGCATGCATCATATCCATGATGACTTTTCCATCTCAGCGTTGCTATCCTTAAGCGGAAATCCATTCCTGCGTCCTTGTGCTGATGTATTTAGAATAAACCTTTTAACGATGTAGAACTATTCGTTGCAGACTTAAATCTATGTACGAAATAACGTACATTGATTAGGTAAACTTTAAAATCAGCCAATTGCGCACACATCTTCTCGCTGAATCAGTTTTCCATTTGTTGTTTATGTGGTTGAGCTAAAGGATCTGTCACCGGCTTCTCCTCTTGCTCCGCCTTTTCGATTCCATCTTGTATGGCTTCCTGAGCCTCCTGCTCATCCTCAGCGGTCTGTTGCAACGATTGTTGTTGCTGTTCAAACACCCGTCCTGTTTGTAAGACTACATACACCGGAAAATGATCTGAACCAATATGTGGCAGGCGTTTCATATCGACCAAACCAAAATCAGTACTATGAAAGATATGATCCAGCGACCATCGTAATAAAGGATAGTCAGCATGGAAGGTATTCATAAAATAGCGCCCGACTCGAGGATCAAGCAAGCCACTAATCCGCTGAAATAAACGCGTTGTTCTTGACCATGCCACATCATTCAAATCCCCCATCACGATACAGCTCTGATCAATATCTTCAATCTGATCACCCACAATCAGTAATTCTGCATCTCTTAAGGTCGAATCTTTGGCCTCTGTTGGACTCGGTGGTTTAGGGTGCAAACAATACAACTGCACTTGCACGCCTGATGGCAAAGTCACTGCAGTATGAATCGATGGAATTTCATTACTCAAAATAAATTTAACTTCGGTGTCGTTTAAGGGCAAACGACTATAAAGATGCATGCCATATAGGTTTTCTAAGGGTACTGCCACACGGAAAGGATAATCGTCTTCAATTGGGCTCAGCGCTTGCTGCCATTCAGCATTCGACTCCAGCGTAAGTACCAAATCTGGCTTTAAAATTTCAATCTGTTCAAGTAACAGATGATATTTGTGATTAGGTGTCAGTACATTTGCCACCAATAAGGAAATTTGTTGCTCTGGATTGAGTTGCGCCTTTTTGACTTTTTTGACTTGCTTGCGCCATAACGGCGTATAAGGCAACACCATTTTAAGCTGATAGGCTATCGCTGCAACCAGCCCAAGAAAGAGCAGTTCAGTACTCAAGGTCCAATCGGAAAGCACAAATAGCATCGCAAAAAATGTGATGATCCCGAGTGCTAATATTTGTAATCTCGGAAAGTCTGCACCCCGAAACCACCATTCATCTCTGGGGATCAAAGACCAAAATGAAAGCCATATCACCAGTGCTGCGCAAATCTGAATCCATATCATGTTCATTTTTCTCTTTGGGGTAGCATAGATTTACAATAAAGTTTTCGCTTTATCAATTTTCTATCTAATATAAACAAGATATTCCACTCAATAAACGCACTGTTTTATTTCAGTAAAGCTTGCAGTTGTGGGCACTTTTGATACACTCAAACCCCTTTAAATTTTTTTACATACCGAGGCACAATGACATGAAAGTAGGTCTGGTCGGTTGGCGTGGGATGGTTGGTTCTGTCCTGATGCAACGTATGGTTGAAGAGAATGATTTTGCTCATATCGAGCCATTCTATTTCTCTACCAGTAATGCAGGTGGCGAAGCACCTTCATTTGGTGGTAAGACTGCCCCAGCACTTATGGATGCAACAGACATTAACAGTCTGAAGCAAATGGATGTCATTTTAACCTGCCAAGGTGGTGATTATACCTCTGAAGTTTTCCCAAAGCTTAAAGCTGAAGGTTGGGATGGCTATTGGATTGATGCCGCATCTACGCTGCGTATGGCAGATGACGCAATCATCGTTCTTGATCCAGTCAACTTAAACGTGATCAAAGATGGTTTGGTCAACGGTACTAAAACTTTCGTTGGCGGTAACTGTACCGTTTCATTGATGTTGATGGGCTTAGGTTCACTGTTCCAAAATAATTTAGTGGAATGGGCGACTTCAATGACCTATCAAGCAGCGTCTGGTGCGGGTGCGCAGAACATGCGTGAACTGATCACAGGTATGGGTTATTTGTATAACAATACTAAAACCTTATTGGATGACCCTAAATCTGCAATCCTTGATATTGACCGTCAAATCGCAGAATTACAACGTGGCGAAGGTTTCCCGAAAGCAAACTTTGGCGTGCCATTGGCGGGTTCATTGATTCCGTATATCGACAAACAACTCGAAAGCGGTCAATCGAAAGAAGAATGGAAAGGTCAGGTTGAAACCAACAAGATTTTAGGTAATCAACAAATCGTTCCAATTGATGGTCACTGTGTGCGTATTGGTGCAATGCGTTGCCACTCTCAAGCAATCACATTGAAATTGAAAAAAGATGTGCCACTTGATGAAATCGAAGACATGATTCGCAACTCTAGCCAATGGGCAAAAGTCGTTCCGAATACTCGTGAAGCCTCTATGACAGATCTTACCCCTGTTGCAGTCACAGGTACTTTAACTGTTCCTGTTGGCCGTTTGCGTAAGCTCAATATGGGTAAAGAATATCTTGGTGCATTCACTGTTGGTGACCAACTGCTTTGGGGTGCTGCCGAGCCATTACGCCGTATGCTTCGTATTCTGGTGGAATACAAGAACGCTTAAGCAAAAATTCCTAAAAATCAAAAGCCGATCACATTTGATCGGCTTTTTTCTTGCGACGAAAGATGAATAATTTACAATTCATTTACATCACGGTAATGTATACTTTTTCCAGACCATAACATCACTTTTTCATGGATCGAGATGACTGTTTATAACAAATTAAAAATTGCCATTTTAGCCATCATTTCTTCGCAACACCTTTATGCAATTACGCTTGATCCAATTCAAATCCAGTCTGCGCCTGGTGAACTTCTTTATGCCGAAATGAGTTTCCACCAAGCCGATGCCAATTCTAAATTAGACGTCAGTTTGGCAACACCTGAAGATTTATTGATGCTTGGCGCTGCGCATCAGCCCCCTGCTAATCTTAATTTTTTTACACGCCGTAATAATCAAGGTGAAGGCGTGATTGTGATCACTTCATCACGCCCCATGACCGATGCTGAACTGAATATTATTTTAAAAATTCAGGAAGGTGGCGCATCTCATTTAAAGCATATTCGCCAACCTATGCGTCAAGTCGCGAAAGCACCTCTAGTGAAGAATGCCAATGAAAAATCACTCACACCCAAGTTTATTGTCAGTGAAAAAGATATCGCTTTAAACCTACCTGAAAGCACACGCTTTAATGCTACAAATGCAAACTCACAAGGGCAAAACTTAAAACAAGAAACACTCCTGAATGCGCCATTTACCCTTCCACCTGTATTAGAAACATCAAAGCCAAGTACGACAACAACAGCTGCCAGTGCAGTTTCAATCTCTCCCCCCGTGACAGTAGAAAAAACCGCGGCAGTGGCGAGCTCCGTGCCACAGCCAGCAACGCCTATCCCAGAAAAAGTACCACAGCAGCCAAAAACAGTGCCTGTCAAACAGGAAAGTACTCAAACTGTGAATACGGCTGCGACCAAGCAAAGTACTGCATTGGATGAGGAACTCAAAGTAGCTGAACTTAAACCGATTGAAACCAAAGAAAATGCGAAAACACCTGATCCAGTGAAAGAGACAGTCCAAGCGGCCAAAAAGAAGCTCCCGACAAAAGCAGCAGCAAACGATGACAAAGCCCAACAGCATGTGGTGCAACGTAATGAATCCTTATGGAGTATTGCACAACATATTGCAGGGCAAACACAGCAGCCTGTTGCTCAGGTCATGAATCAAATCAAAGCACAAAATGAACATGCCTTTATTGGGGGGAACGCCAACCGCCTTAGACAGGGCTCACATTTAAACTTTAATCTTACTGCCACATCTACACAGCAGAATAAGAACACCAATCAAATTGCGGCACAAACACAGCGTCCAGCCGTAGGAAAAGCCAAATATCGGTTACAACAAGCTGAAATGTCTCTGGTGGCTGAGAGTAATCAAGATTCCAGTACTGGAAGTGCCAAAAAAGACACATTACAGCAAAAAACCAGTGCCGATTTATCATTAAAAGTTATGACAGCACGAGAAAAAACCGTTACATTACAAAGAAACGTAACACAGTTAGAATTGGCACTACGTCAGAAGGAACAACGTATTCAGCTGTTAAATGCTCGACTTGCTGAACTGCAAGATCAGTTGAAAGCGCAACAGGACACTAAAAAGCCAACACGCTAGGTTACGAGAATATTCTCATAAATTTGCATAAAAGCGGCTCTATCTTTAAGGGGTATAGATCATGTCAACTATAATCATTGTACTGCTCGTCATTGTACTGATTGTAGCTATCGTTTTAAAAAAACGTGAAAGCAATCAAGCCAATACTGCATCTAAAAAAGGTGCAAGCAAAACGACAAAAAAAGCAGCGACACGATCTGCTTCACGAACCACGCTCGTACGTGAAGAACAAGAGCCAGCAGCACCTCCAACGACTACAGCAATTTCTGAAAGCTTACGTCAAAAACTTGAACAACAAATTCAAAGTGGTAACTTTCAGTCTGCCGAGGCACAAATCAATCAAGCTTTAAAACAAGACAATTCTCAACATGAATTGTATTTGTTTTTACTGGATATTCATTTAAAGCAAAAAGATGATTTGGCGATTGATCAATTGATCAAACATATTCATGCCTTAAAACTGGAAGATATTGCGCAAGCAGCAGAAGCGAAGCATCGTGAATACGAGCAGAATAAACAGCCTGATTCGATTGAATTTAATTTAGCATCACATAGTTTTCAGCAAACACCTACATCTGAGCCACAGCTTCAAAACAATGCTGCTGACTTTGATGCTTTAGTCCAAACACCAGCTGCGCAATCATTTGATGACTTACAATCAGAATATGCTGCACCGACAGAAGAAGCAAAGCCTGTAGAAGCTGCACCTGAAGTTCAACCTTTAGACTTTAATTTCTCCTTTGAACAGAAGCCTGCTGATGAAGCCGTGCCTGCACAGTCTCCAGTTGAAATATCTGAGAGTAAAGAACAGCAGCCACTTGAGTTTTCGTTTAACTTAGAACCAACAGCACCAAGCATTGAAGAAGCAAAAACTGAAGACCTAAAACCTGAGCTTGACTTTAACTTTACTTCTTTAGAGCTTGCATCTCAGCCCGTTGCAGAAAAAGCACCTGTAGAAGAAGCAACACCCAGCTTAGATTTTAATTTTGAACCTACCATAGAAAAAACTGAACAACCTGCACCACTTGAAACCACAACGTTTTCATTTGACATTGCAGAACCAGCTGTAGTTGAAACACAACCTGAATTGATCACGCCTGCGGCAGCGATTACAGTTCATGACCCATTGGCCCAGTCTTTCCCAGACCTGCAACAGCTTGATGAAGCACAGCTGAATTTAGAGCTTGCAGAGCAGTATATTGAACTGGGTGCCTATGATTCTGCCCGTGAGTTGTTAAAAAACAATCAGGCATTCAATGCAGAACAACAACAACGTTCAGAAAATTTACTGAATAAAATAGCTTCCTGAATTTGATCAGTCTAATATAAGCAGTCTCTCAGGCTGCTTTTTTTTATGATGAAAACAATCGCTTTAATTTATATGGGTGGGACGTTTGGTTGTATTGGTGAACCCTTGATACCAATGCCTGAACAGGATTTTTTACCTTTATTAGCGAAGGTGATTCCACCACATTTGCAGGTTGAATGTTTCGCTGCCCCTAGCATTAAAGACAGCAGCGCCTGTACCGCAACCGATTGGTTGAAGTTGGTACAACAAATCCAACAATTACAACTCAATGGCTTTCAGCATTTTGTCATTATTCATGGAACGGATACACTGAGTTATGCTGCGGCAACACTGGCACGTTTTTTAGGCCATTCTTGCCACGCCATCATTACGGGCAGCCAATACCCATTATTGAATATTGAAGGCAATGATACCCGCGAATTCACCGATGCAATTGGCAACCTGTATTTAGCACTGGAGCAAGTGCTTACCTTGCCAAGTGGTGTTTATCTTGCCTTCCATGAACAAGTCTTTCATGCACAAAGCACTTTAAAAGCCCATACCACTGAATTAGATGCCTTTGTTGGCATCAAAGCAGACCAGAGCTGTAATACTACAGCAGATGCTTTTATTGTCCAAAATGAACAGATTGAGCAAGCCGCTCAGCTCAGTGTCTTAAATTTGATGTTACAGCCGGTTGGGAAACAACAATTTATTTTACAATTAAAAAATCTTCTAGTTAACCCACCTCATTTTTTGGTTTTACAAGGCTTTGGTACAGGTAATATTGCGGTGAATGATGAAATTCTGGCGCTATTTGAACAGCTCTATCAGCAACGGTGCTTACCCATTATTAGTACGCAAGTGACCTTTGGGCAGCTTGATCAACGCTATGCGGTCAGCTCATGGATTCAATCTGCCAAAGTTTTGGTCAATGATTGCCATAGCCATGCCGATTTATATGCAAAAGTCTTGCAAATGTATTTAAAATATCCGACCCACGAACAATGGTTCGCGCATTGGCATCAACATTAATTCTGAGGTTAGGACATGCAACGTTATGCAATCGGTATTGAATTTTGCGGTACTCAATACCGTGGTTGGCAAACCCAACAGGCTGGCGTTATCACTGTTCAGGAAACCATAGAAAAAGTGCTGAGTCGTATTGCCAATCAGCCGATTATGTTACATGGTGCTGGACGAACAGATGCAGGTGTACATGCGACCAATATGGTGGCACATTTCGACACCGAAGCCATTCGCCCAGAACAAGGTTGGATTCGTGGTGCCAATAGTCAATTGCCCAAAGACATTTCAATCCAGTGGATTAAATGTATGGATGAAAATTTCCATGCACGTTTTAAAGCTGTGGCTCGTCGTTACCGCTATGTGGTGTATAACGCCCCGACTCGCCCTGCCCTATTATATAAACAGGTCACCCATCTTTATCAAAAGCTTGATGTGCAAAAGATGATTACGGCAGCGGCAAAATTCGAGGGTACGCATAATTTTGAGACTTTCCGTGCCGCAGCCTGTCAATCAAATCAACCTGTACGTCATGTAAAACACTGTCGCTTATTCGAACATGGTCGTTATCTGGTCTTAGATATTCAAGCAGATGGTTTCTTACACCATATGGTGCGTAATATCATGGGATGCCTGCTTGAAATTGGACAAGGCATGTATGAAATCGACCATATTGATACCATGTTTGCCGCAGAAGATCGCACCGCTGCTGGGATTACTGCCCCACCTGATGGTTTATATTTTATTCAGTCTTACTATCCTGATGAATTCGATTTACCACAGCTACCTTTAGGTCCACACTGGTTAAATTTAGCTGAATAACAAAAAAGCCTTATCACAATGATAAGGCTTTTTTACTTAGAAGCAATTAACGCTGTTTACGCTTGCGATATTCAACTGGCGTTTCATTGGTCCAACGCTTAAAGGCACGATAGAAAGTACTTGGTTCAGAGAAACCCGTTAAATACACAATACGCTCGACGCTTTCATTGGTATTTGCCAACAGCTTTTTCGCCAAACGGCAACGATAGTCCGAAAGAATTTGCTGGAAGCTGGTATTGGCCTCACTGAGTTGGGTTCTTAAACGACGTGGCGTGATATTCAACTGTGCCGCTACCGTTTCCAGAGTCGTTTCACCACTTTCAAGGGTTGAGCCAATGGCACGGCGGACTTCACCAACCAGATCGTAACGCGCCAGTTCTTGTAATTTCTCAATCGCCAATTGCTCATGCAATTGTAATAATTCAGGCTCTGCTTGCCATAACGGATAATCTAGTACGGCCGCATCAAAATAAAGGCGGGTTTCTTTTTGCCCCAAGCTCACTGGACAGCCATAGACTCTAAAGTATTCATCATCAGCAGCACCCTCATTAAAGTTAAAATCAATATAAATCGGGTGAAACTGACCTTCGGTAATAAACTTAAAGAAACGTAAAATGCCTGACATGGCACATTCAGAGAAGTGACGGTTGACCAGATTATCTGGCCAATACTGCTCGCCATTGCTCAAGTAACAACGACCATCCTCAATCACCAGTTTGGCATCAAAAGCGTCACTGATCAGGCGTTGATAAGCCAAAGCGCGCTTTAAGCCTTCACCAAAGGTTTCACTACTAATAAATAAATGTTCAATCACTTGCCCACGATAAAGTGGTAGATGTTCACCGAGATGAAGCCCAATATCAGGATCGTTACTCACATCCTGTGCAGCGATCCAGAACGCATTTTGTGCACTTAGCGGCGTTCTTGCATTGGTATCCACTTGATTTAATGCCACGCCGGCCTTTGTTAAAATCTCTTCAGTTGGTAATCCTGCTTTACGAATTGCCTGATAACCAAAGCGCAATACAACTGATGCATCTGTTAGCTGACCCACGCTGTGCCCTTCCCTGTAGATACGTTATTATGACAATGAACAACAATTTTAGATTAACGTTGATTGACCAAACTGACAACAATATTCTGCTTATTTTGTTAAAAAAAATCGCGAATTGTCTGACAGTTCCTTTCGGTTAATATCTGACAGCCTCTAACAGACTTGATCTTGTAAATTTTAAATAAATTGACTATAATTTGCGCCTTCCCAATTTGATCTCAGGTAGGCTATGGCCAATAAAGAGGAACTCATTGAGTTCGAAGGCGTTGTCACCGAAACGCTTCCTAATACGATGTTCCGTGTACGTTTAGAAAACGGTCACGAAGTTATTGCTCACATTTCTGGTAAAATGCGTAAACACTATATCCGTATTTTGACAGGTGACAGTGTTAAAGTTGAAATGACACCTTATGATTTAACTAAGGGTCGTATCACTTATCGTGCGCGCTAAGTCAGATTAGTGAATGCAAAAAAGCCACATCATGTGGCTTTTTTTATTGCTGATACGAAAGTTTATTCACTGAGCCGTGTGGTTTTACACCCCACCGTCTGGCATTCACGGATACGCTCTTGCAGCCAGTTATTGCGTTCTTGCGTTGCGTTCAATTGGCATTGCACATAAACCGTACTCTTGGAATCATCACTACATTCTGCATCACGATGGCGAATCCACGCCAGTTGTGATTTTTTTAAAATTTTTTGTTGTGTATCGCTCAGCTGTTTGCGTAATTGCTGATAGTTTTTATTTAAATCAGCATCTGCACTGGCAAAAATTTTATTGGTACAGTAGATATCATCATAAGTATTACGGGCATTTTCGCAGTTATCCGCATAGCTCAATGTCGCCATTGCCCCACAGATCAAGCCAAATATTATTTTGCGCATGAAGTTGTCCAAATCGCTTAATTATCATCATTATCTAAGCATATTTTGCTGGGCTTGAACATTGTCCAAAAGTAGACAAGATTGTATCTTTTTAGCAATTCACATAAATGCTCTCGACACTGCTGCACTTTTGCCATTGAATAAAAAAAGATCAAAAAGATAAAGGATGATCATAATGAAAAATTATAAGTACCTGTTGTTCTGTACGCTTCTCGGTTTACAAGCTTGTGCGACATCAAACCAGCCAAATATTAGTCTACCCGACTATCTAAAGCCGTTTATTGGGCAATCTGCGCAGACCATCCAGCAACAGCTCGACTTAAAACCCTTAGGTTTCCAAACACTGGCCCAACCGGTTAAGCAAAATAATCAACTGATTTATACCGTGATTCGTCCCGTCCGTATCCCGATTCCGATTGCACAATCAACCGAACTTGGCGCACAGAATATTCCGATTCAAACTGCTGGCAATGCAGGCAGTGCTTATGATCTAAACTTAAAATGCCATATTATTTTTGAGCTGGATCAACAACAAATTGCACAATCAATTCGTTATGAGGGTAAGGCCTGCTGATTTATCAAATAAAAAAACGCAGCTCATGCTGCGTTTTTTTTATAGCCTGCAAGGCTTAGTTTAATGCTGTAACGACAGCCTCACCCATCGCATCAGTACCGACCTTGTTCATGCCTTCCGACATAATATCGGCAGTACGTAAACCTTGGTCTAACACCTGACCGACCGCATCTTCAATTGCTTTCGCAGCTGCTTCTTCACGGAAGGTATAGCGCAACATCATTGCTACTGAAAGCACTGTTGCCAATGGATTGGCAATGTTCTGTCCTGCAATATCTGGTGCAGAACCATGGCAAGGTTCATACATACCTTTACCATTTTCATCTAAAGAGGCAGATGGCAACATACCAATTGAACCCGTCAACATCGCTGCTTCGTCAGAGAGGATATCACCGAACAAATTACCTGTGACAATCACATCAAATTGCTTAGGTGCGCGTACCAACTGCATTGCTGCGTTATCTACATACATATGCGACAACTGAATATTTGAATACTGTGCTTGCTGCAAGTCAGCGACGGTTTGTTTCCACAATTCCGTTACTTCAAGTACATTGGCTTTATCCACCGAACAGACCTTGCCACCACGTAATCCAGCCAACTCAAAAGCAACTTTGGCGATGCGTTTGATTTCACTTTCTGAATAGACGTCAGTGTTATAACCCTGCTTTTCACCATTTTCGAGTTCACGAATACCACGTGGCTGACCAAAATAGATCCCACCCGTTAACTCACGAACAATGAGAATATCAAGACCGGCAACGATTTCAGGTTTTAAGCTAGATGCATCTGCCAATTGTGGATACAAAATCGCAGGACGTAAGTTGGCGAATAAATTTAATTCGCTGCGAATTTTTAACAAGCCACGTTCAGGGCGAATTGAACGCTCAATGCTATCCCACTTCGGACCACCAACTGCACCTAATAAAATTGCATCGGCTTTTTTCGCCTGTTCACTGGTCACTGTTGGGTACGGTTCGCCATGTGCATCAATTGCAGAACCACCAAGCAAACCATGTTCCCATGTCAAACCTAAATTAAATTTATCATTGACCTTGGTTAAAACCTTTTCAGCAGCTGCTACGATTTCAGGACCAATGCCATCACCCGCTAAAATTAAAATATGCTTCGACATTTATTTTTCCAATTTTCCTATGTGCAGCGATAACACTGCGAGCCTATTAAACCTTTTTCTCAACAAACTCACCAAGACCTGTACTAACGTCAAATGGACGACAGAAACGGCGAATGGTGTGTTGCTCTTGCTGTAAATCTACACACAATGGATCAGGTACAGAAACATTAAGTAAACTGCCTGAACGACGTGTTCGGTCTCGGTACATTTTAAAGGTATAGCGCACATGCGGTTTAAATGCATGGATCACATGGAAAGTTTCGGAACGATCAGGAGAAATCGGATAGAAACGAATGACGACTTCATATTGCTTGGCTGGTACACTTAAATAGACCTGCTGTTTGCGGCTAAATACTGAACCATGTAAGCGTACAATGCCGCGTTCCATCGCCTGTTGGCTAATCCGATGAGTTTTTGCATCAATGACCGCAATGTCACCAATTCGCTCAAACTCACAATTCTCAACACCTGAACAATATAAAGTTGTGTTGTCCGCCTTAGTTTCCAATGTGTTCTGTGCAATACGAACCTGATCCACCACATTGGGTGCATTTTGACACGCAGTCAAAGTCATCGTAGCGCCTAGACACAGTAAAATACTGCGAGCGAGTCTTCTTTTCATTATTCAAGCCCAGTCCTCATGTCTTGTTAACATGTAAGCAAAATATTATCCGCTAGCATGTTAACAAGAGTTCAATCTCTGCGCTATGCCTATGTTAAAAATGTCTAAAACCCAATCTGGTTTCTTGCACCCAAACTTATGCTTGGATGTCTTGAAACACCCACGGACGCGCTTGTTTCGCCTTAGCTTCAAAAGCGCGAATATCATCTGCCACTTGTAAAGTTAAGCCAATATCATCCAAACCATTCAATAAGCAATGTTTACGGAATGGATCAATTTCAAATTTAAATGCTTCACCTGCGGGCGTACGTACTTCCTGAGCTTCTAAATCAATCGTAAGTTGATAACCCTCATTCTCAGCACATTCCTTGAACAATTGATCCACAATCTGTTCAGATAAAATCACAGGTAACATGCCATTTTTAAAGCAGTTATTAAAGAAAATATCGGCAAAGCTCGGCGCAATGACAGTACGGAAGCCATATTCATTCAATGCCCATGGCGCATGCTCACGGCTTGAACCACAACCAAAGTTAGTGCGTGCCAATAAGATAGTTGAACCTTGATAGCGCGGTTGATTTAACACGAAGTCAGGATTCTTTGGGCGTTTGCTAATGTCTTGACCTAAGAAGCCTTCATCCAAATAGCGTAACTCATCAAATAAGTTATCACCGAATCCCGTACGTTTAATCGATTTCAAAAACTGTTTTGGAATGATTAAATCGGTATCGACATTGGCACGGTCTAAAGGCCCAACAATACCTTGCTCTACAGTATATTTTTCCATGATATTGCTCCCTTAGAATGAACGAACGTCAACAAAATGGCCTGCAATTGCAGCTGCCGCTGCCATCGCTGGGCTCACTAAATGCGTCCGCCCACCATTGCCCTGACGACCTTCAAAGTTACGATTCGAGGTTGAAGCACAATGTTCACCGGGTTGTAACTTGTCAGCATTCATCGCCAAACACATTGAACAGCCTGGTTCACGCCATTCAAAACCTGCTGCCAAGAAAATTTGATCTAAACCTTCTTGTTCGGCTTGCTGTTTCACCAAACCAGAACCAGGAACAATCATTGCTTGCTTAATACTTGAAGCAACTGTACGCCCCTTCACAACATCTGCAGCAGCTCGGATATCTTCAATACGTGAGTTAGTACATGAGCCAATGAAAACACGATCTAACTGAATATCAGCCAAAGCTTGACCAGCAGTTAAGCCCATATATTGATAAGCACGAGTCCAGTCATTGCGTTGTACATCATCTTTGGCTTGTTCTAAGGTTGGTACTGCCTGTGAAACAGGAATGACCATTTCTGGAGAAGTTCCCCAAGACACTTGAGGCTCAATCTCTGCGCCATTCAATACCACTACGGCATCAAATACAGCATCTTCGTCTGAATGTAAGGTATTCCAGTATTCAACTGCTTGATCCCACTGCTCACCTTTTGGTGCATAGTTACGGTCTTTCACATAGGCAATGGTTTTGTCATCAACAGCAACCATACCAACACGAGCACCCGCTTCGATTGCCATATTACATACAGTCATACGGCCTTCGATTGACATATCACGGAACACTTGCCCGCCAAACTCAATGGCATAGCCTGTACCGCCCGCAGTCCCAATTTTACCGATAATGGCTAACACCACATCTTTAGAAGTCACGCCTTTACCTAATACACCATCAACACGAACCAACATGTTTTTCGATTTTTTCTGTACCAAGCACTGCGTTGCCAACACATGTTCCACTTCCGACGTCCCGATACCATGTGCTAAACAGCCAAAAGCACCATGTGTTGCGGTATGAGAATCACCACAGACCACGGTCATACCCGGCAAAGTCAAACCTTGTTCTGGGCCAACCACATGAGCAATCCCTTGACGAATATCATTAATCCCAAACTCAACGATATTAAAGGTTTTACAGTTGTCATCTAAGGTTTGTACTTGAATTCGAGAGGTATCATCTTCAATCCCTGCAATGCCCTGTTCACGCTCTTTTTTAGAAGTTGGCACGTTATGGTCAGGTGTTGCAACGTTAGCACTTAAACGCCAAGGTTGGCGATCGGCAAGCTGTAAGCCTTCAAACGCTTGAGGACTAGTTACTTCATGTAATAAATGGCGATCAATATAAATTAAGCTCGAACCATCATCGCGTTGTTTTACTAAATGGTCATCCCATAATTTGTCATATAAGGTCTTGCCTGCCATGTCGTCGCCCTCCATCGTGCTTGCCATTGGTCTGGGTATTTTTCATCTTGAATTGATTATAGCAATCGCTTCACATAAATCTAATTTATCATTTTTATAAATTAACAAACTTTTAGGAATGATAAATTTAAATTTTATATCTTGATCATCTCATTAAATTAAAAAAATTTAAATCATCTTAGCTGAGCACATTTCATACGCACTCTGGCTTTGAGCAGCTGATGTTAAATCAATCACCTCACGATTTATAAATCCAATCGTCCTGAATTGAAATTTCCTTTTTACATTTTAAATGATAATGATTATTATTTAATTAAATAGAGATTTTGTAGGGTGAATCAGATGTCAAATATTCAACAATTTGTCATGAACAATAGTCGGACTTTGAAAAAAACCTTGAGTTATTACATCATGCATATTAGTGTTGCGATGATCGTTGCTTACCTGATTACAGGCAATTGGCTCATGGCAGCTACCTTAAGTTTAATTGAACCAACGGTACAAGCCTTTGCTTTTTTCTTTCATGAAAAAGTATGGAATTATTTCTAATTCAAAAATACTGCTTATAAAACTAATTTTAAAATCTCCTTGGACAAGCTTGTATGAACCTCGCTGCTTTTGAAGCATTTGTAAAAGTGATGGAAACTGGTTCAATTTCCATCGCAGCAGAACAATTATTTATTACCCAACCCGCAGTCACCAAACGGATTCATAGCTTAGAAGACTATTTTGGGGTCAAACTATTTGAATCTGCGGGTCGGGGCATTCAGCCCACCCATGCAGCACATTCTCTATTGCCTAAAGTTCGTACTTGGCTAAATGAATTAGGGGAAATTCACCATACCTTAAGTCATGAACAAGCGCAGGTCCAAGGTCGTTTAAAAATAGGGACCAGTCATCATATTGGCTTACACCATTTAGCGGAACCCCTTAAAAACTTTGTACAGCACTATCCTCAAGTGACCTTGGATGTGCATTTTGTCGACTCAGAACAAGCCCATGAACAAGTTTTGGCAGGCGAATTGGAACTGGCATTTTTAACCTTACCACCGGTTGGGGATGATCGTCTCAATTACGTGACCATTTGGAATGACCCTTTAGTCTTCGTGGCTGCACCCTTCCACCCCTTGGCTCAACAGACACAGCTTAAATTGGAAGACTTGATTGCCTATCCAAGCCTATTACCAGCAGCACAAACTTATACCAGCCAAATTACCCTTTCAGAGTTTGAGAAAAATAACTTAAAACCAAAAATCACCATGAGCAATAATCCACTTGAGTCAATCAGAATGCTGGTGTCAATTGGTTTAGGTTGGTCTGTGTTACCCAAAACTTTGGTGAATCAAGATTTAAAACAACTTGATTTAAAACTGGATATGCAGCGTCAACTGGGTATGGTTTGGCATCCCGCACGGATCCAATCCAAAGCGGCTGAAGAACTGATTCGAATGATGCATGTAGGCTAGTGGCATCTGCTAATCTCCACCGCCCCCACCACAGCTGCTGCAACTACTACAGCTATTGCTACTACTTCCACAACTCGAAGAGGATGACGACGACTGAGCTTGCAAATATTGTGCATAATCCTTGGTCATCAATTCTAAATTAAAATACTGCCCATCCTGCCAGTTTAAGGCCTGATCAATGGCAAATAGTCTCGGTAACAACGGGGCATTTCTTGGCTGGAAAGCATGCAACGTGCAATTCATTCGCCATGCTTCAAACAATTGTTTGGTTTGCTGTTGAGACGTAGTCGTTGCATCATAGGGGCTATGATGTAACTGCCGACCGAGTATCTGTTCACATAAGTCTTGATACTGCTTTGGGAACTCCAACATCACATGCCATAACGAATCAACTGCATGCGAGGGCATGGCATAGGCCTGTTTTTGCATGACATGCAATGCCAAATAATCCTTAAATCCAGCTTCGATCAATTGCCGTTGTTTTAGCCCCAGTTCTGGATAATAGAATCTGAATTTATGCCAAAAAATCGGATCGAATTTAAATTGCTCAATCGTTTGTAATTTTTTCGATCTGGAACGTGCAATCAAGGTCAGATTCAGCACGATCAACATCCAAAGTAAAGGTAAGATCACCCAAGCAGTAAAAAGCTGTTGCTGCCAACTGTACATCAAGATCAAGACGAACAGCGGGAGAGCGATCCATCGCATTTTAATCCTGAGTTGTTGTCGTTTTAATTGCAGTAATGCATCGATTGAAATAGAAGTCTGTGCTTCCTGATTTATTTTTATTTTCATACAGTGATCTTAAAAATAAATGATGACATTAATATGACAAAAAAACCTCCCAGAGGGAGGTTTAATCAAGATTATTTAATCTGCAATAAACGGCGAATTTGCTGCGCCATCTGCTGAACATCCAAGAGGTGGTGTGGAATCGTCATCGACAATAATTGATCTGAGCGGTGACGGCGATCAACCTCAAGCATGACATGGGTTTGGTGTGGTTCAGCTACAAAAGACACCTCCACCTCATTAAAACCACTGAATAAACGCGAAGAGACAAATTCAAGTTCTTGGTAGCAGCCAATGGTCGATCTAAAATTATGCGCAGTCAGTTGGCCTTTTTCCACATCCACGCTGGATAATACAAATCCACATTGCTGCATGGCTTGTAAAAACATTTGCATGGCTGGTGTTGGCAGGACGCTTAAATAGTCACGATCCGTTGCGTCCACGCCCCAATCTACATCCAGACGGGTATTGATCCAGACCCGTGTTCCATTACGGCGGCAAGAAACTTCGGTGATTGGGGTTTCATGCGGTATTTCCATGGTGAAAGGAATATTGTGCGATTGATTTGCTGGCAATGAAAAATTAGCACTGATTAACCATTGATCCAAAATCAAAGGCTGATTAAATTCATGATCGCCGGACTCTACCTCCGCCATGGTCATTAATTGCAGATAGAGGCCTTTAATTTCTTTATCGGTTGAGCCACCTTTAAAGTTAATCTCACCACGTAGTGTCTCCCCTGCTTGTAAGGTTGAATTAAACAAACGGGTTTCAAGCGTGACACCTTGCAGGCCCAAGCCTGACATAATTTTGCTAAACATTTATGTTTTTTCTCTCAAATCATGACTATTTTTATGTCTGTACTCACAGACCTTTTATTAAAGGGCATCATCGCCAGCGAGCTGAATCTGACCATCCGCTACGGCATTCATGAATTGCTGGTAGTCATTGAAATTACGCTCAGCTGACTGGGTCGCATAATTCTGTAAAACCTCAACGATCGTACTGCCTTCACCTAAATACCCCATCAACACATCGGCATTACCGGCTTTGGCATGCGCATGGGCTAAAGCGAGACCGCAACTTTCCGCATATTCATAGAAATATTCATCATCCATATCGGCAAGATCGACCGAAATTTTCATATCTCGTAACTGACGGACATGAAAATCTTGTTTCAAGCTGGAAAAACCCAAGAAGATATCGCTGGCCGCTTGCATCAATTGCTGACCATGAATCACCCGCTCGCCTTCATGCGCAACCTTATCTTTAAACAGCGGACTGAGAATTGAAGGATTGGCTTCCTTCATTTGTAAGATCAGCGGTTCACGGTCTGCATCTTCAAATAAGGCAATTGCTGAGCGGGTTCCAACACTGCCAACCCCCACCACTTTGAGTGCCACATCGGTCCGCTGATAACGA
Organism: Acinetobacter sp. NIPH1876; assembly: GCF_022808535.1. Classification (NCBI taxonomy): domain Bacteria; kingdom Pseudomonadati; phylum Pseudomonadota; class Gammaproteobacteria; order Moraxellales; family Moraxellaceae; genus Acinetobacter; species Acinetobacter sp. NIPH1876. The sequence goes on along the minus strand of NZ_JALGBR010000007.1, from coordinate 155,046 downwards.
TCAAACAATACCTGTCGGTCATATTTCAATGAGTTACGATAGCGTTGAAAAAACTCATCGACTTGCTCAGCAAATGGTTCATCCGCTTTGGGGTGCCACAGTAAAGGGGCATCATCAATAAAGTGTCTAAACCCAGTTTCACCATCTTGTTGGGTCAACTTGGGTAATACCGAATGCGCATTGCGCTTTTGGGCTGAATCCAAATGCTTGGCGCGTTTCTTTCTGAGTTTTCGGCATTCTGTATTTTCTAATAAAGTGGTGGCATCAACCTTTTCATACCAAACTTGCAATGGGGATAAGGCCATATTTTCAAGCAAGTGTTTGCGGTAGCTATTCAGCATGGTTTTAATGGCTTTTAAGCCACTACGCTCTCCCAAGCCAATGTCTTTGGCCGCAATCACAAAACTGGTCACCAGACGTTTTAAATCCCACTCAAATGGCGCAACCAAGGTTTCGTCAAAGTCATTGATGCCAAATAACAGGTTACGTTCAGGACTGGCAAAACCACCAAAGTTGCTTAAATGGCAATCGCCACAAATTTGCTGAAACAAACCTGAATTGTGTTGTTCCCATGCTTGATCAAACAGCATCAGTGCGGGCATACCACGATAGAACGTAAACGGCGAGACACTCATCCGCTTGGCACGAATCGGCTGTAATTGTGCTAGGCGTCCTTGATTACTCCAATCATAAAGCGTTAACGCCGTGGTGCCTTTGGGACGTACTGAAAGTTGAGCTAAGTTTTCACGTGGAACTTTTTTTCGTTGTATCTTACCTAATTGAAAGCCTTCGCTTTTACTCAATAACTTGCCTTGATAGCTATGTCGTGTGAGATCAATACTCTCTGCGGTCCAGAGTTTTTTTGGTAATTTGATTTGTTGTTTTGTCATAACACCCCCTATAAATCCAGTAGTGTTATAGCAATAATTTGAATGAATCGGATAATGATTTTTTTAATTTTGTAGCGTGATTAGACCACTGCCAAATATTCCATTTCATCAGAACATATTTGGCAGTAAATCAAAATTTTAAATCGACCAGTCTTGAATGTCCCAAGCCTGCTGTTGCGCTAGCTTTTCTAAGCGATCGTCTGGATTGACCGCAATCGCATGGGTGGCATATTCAAGCAAGAAACGATCATTAATTGAATCAGAATACGCCCAAGACTCGGTCACTGATCGGCCAGCCAACCACTGATCCAGACGTGCGAGCTTGCCTTTTTGATAACACGGAATGCCTGTCACCTTGCCTGTATATTGACCATCAATTACTTCTGCATTGGTGGCAATAATTTCGGTGATGCCGAATTCACGGAAAATCGGTGCGGTAATAAAATCACTGGTCGCAGTAATTCCAACTAGCTCATGTCCCAATACTTGGTGTCTTTTAATCGCCTCGAAGCCTTTAGGCCGCATCTGTGGACGGATGACCTTCTGCATAAACAACTGATGTAACTCAGTTAAATAGGCATTGTCGTGTTTGGTCAGGAATTCGAATACAAATTCATTATAAGCAATCGGGTCAAGTTGCCCTGCTTTATAGTCTTCGTAGAATTTGTCATTCATTTGACAATGATGAACTGGATCGACTAAACCTTCATTGACTAAAAATTCACCCCAAGAGTGATCAGAGTCAGTATTTAACAGGGTGTGATCTAAATCAAACAAAGCCAATTGCATAGAATTTCTCGTTTAAACTGAAAATTAAGAAAAAAAATGTAAATCTATCACCGCTAGTCGATAGAAATTCGTTAAGATCATAGCAATTTTTAAACATTTTACTTTGACCTTTTTCGAGTTGGACAAAAGAGTGACTGTCCCCGAGATCAAAGTCAACGATATAGACAAAATTTAGGTAGCCAAATGATCGACTCAGAAGGTTTCCGACCCAACGTCGGGATCATTTTGGCAAACGATGACGGACAAGTTTTATGGGCAAAACGCATTGGTCACAATGCTTGGCAATTTCCACAAGGAGGAATCCAATTTGGAGAAACCCCTGAACAGGCACTTTTTCGTGAACTGAGAGAAGAAGTCGGTTTATTGCCCGAACACGTCCAAACTATAGCGCAAACAAAAGGTTGGCTGCGTTATCGTTTGCCACATCGGTACATTCGGTCAGATTCAGATCCGGTATGTATTGGACAAAAGCAGAAATGGTTTTTACTGAAGTTAACGGCCTCGCCGCATCATATTCAGTTAAACCTATCAGACCCACCCGAATTCGATGAATGGCAATGGGTGAGTTACTGGTACCCATTGGGTCAAGTGGTCAACTTCAAACGTGATGTTTACCGTAAAGCTATGATGGAATTATGTTTACAACTACCTCAGCGCTAATTGTCATGAAATCATCATTTTAAGCAATGATTTTTGGCAACAGAGCTGTTATAACTAGGCCTATAACGATTCAATAAATTGGAGTAAACATCCATGTCAAACATGCAACTCGACACGCTTAGACGCATTGTGCAAGAAATCAATGCGTCCGTCAGTTTGCATGATTCCTTGGACATTATGGTCAATCATGTGGCCGATGCCATGCATGTGGATGTCTGTTCAATTTATTTATTGGACGAGCGTAATCGTCGCTACGTATTGATGGCCTCTAAAGGATTAAAACCCGAGGCGGTTGGCACGGTATCGCTGAGTGTCGGTGAGGGTTTGGTTGGCTTAGTTGGTCAACGTGAAGAAATCGTCAACCTCGACAATGCCCCTAAACATGAGCGCTTTGCCTATTTACCTGAAACAGGTGAAGAGTTGTTTAACTCCTTCCTTGGCGTTCCAGTGATGTATCGCCGCAAGGTAATGGGGGTGCTGGTTGTTCAAAATAAAGAGTCTCAAGACTTTAGCGAAGCCGCTGAATCATTCTTAGTCACTCTTTGTGCACAGCTTTCAGGGGTTATTGCCCATGCGCATGCGGTGGGAAATATTGATGTGTTCCGTAAACCCAGCAATGGACCCAGCTATAAAACCTTCCAAGGGGTGTCGGGCGCAGGTGGTGTGGCCTTAGGTCGTGCCATCGTGTTGTACCCTCCTGCTGACCTTGCTGCGATTCCAGATCGCGAAGCCGAAGACATCAGTGACGAATTAGAATTACTCGATCAAGCCATTGCAGCAGTACGTTTAGAGATTCAATCCCTAGATGAAAAAATGCAAGATTCACTCATGTCGGAAGAACGTGCCTTATTTAGCGTGTTTTTACGTATGTTAGATGAAAATGCACTACCGAGTGAAATTAAAGACCATATTCGTGCTGGCAGTTGGGCACAGGGTGCGGTACGCAAAGTCATCGACAAACATGTCGCGTTATTTGCACAAATGGAAGATGACTACCTGCGTGAACGTGTTTCTGATCTGAAAGATCTTGGGCGCCGAATCTTGGCTTGCTTGCAAGAAAACGATACCAGTCATCGTGAACTCAGTCCGGACAGCATTTTGATTGGCGAAGAGATCAGCACGGCAGCCTTGGTGGAATTGCCCGTGGATAATATTGCTGCGATTGTCACTTCTGAGGGTGCGGCCAACTCACATATGGTGATTGTTGCACGCGCCTTGGGCATTCCAACTGTGGTGGGGGTAACCGAGTTACCAATCACCACACTGGATGATATCGAAATGATTGTAGATGCCTATCAAGGCCGTGTTTTCGTCAATCCACCGCGTCGTCTACGTCAACGTTATAAAGAAGTACAAAAAGAAGAAGAGCAAATCGCCAAAGATTTGAAGCAATACGAAACCAAAGATGCAATTACCCCAGATGGCGTGTCGATTCCTTTATTCGTCAATACCGGTTTGATGATTGATGTGGTCCGTGGTGTACAACGAGGTGCCAAAGGTGTTGGCTTATATCGTAGTGAAATTCCATTCATGTTACGTGAGCGCTTCCCTGGCGAAGAAGAACAACGTGCCATCTATCGCCAACAATTAAGCCATTTTGCCAACAAACCTGTGATTATGCGCACTCTCGATATTGGTGCGGACAAGGACTTACCGTATTTCAGTATTGAAGAAGAAAATTCAGCATTGGGTTGGCGTGGCATACGCTTTACCCTTGATCATCCTGAAATTTTCTCTGCGCAAATTCGTGCCATGCTGAAAGCCAGTATTGGTCTAAATAATTTGCATATCTTGTTGCCAATGGTGACCAGTGTCAGTGAAGTGGAAGAAGTACTGTATCTGTTAGAACGTGACTGGATTGCGGTACAAGAAGAAGAACAGGTCAAGATTACCAAACCTAAAATCGGGATTATGGTTGAAGTACCAAGTGTACTTTTACAGATTGATGAATTTGCCGAACTGGTTGATTTCTTCTCGGTAGGCTCAAACGATTTAACCCAATATTTACTGGCAGTCGATCGGAATAACCCGCATGTGGCCAACGTCTATTCGCATTTCCATCCATCGGTACTACGTGCACTAAAACGTTTGGTTCAAGACTGTCATATCCATCAGAAACCAGTCAGCGTCTGCGGTGAAATGGCGGGCGATCCATTGTCTGCAATTTTATTAATGGCAATGGGTTTTAACACCCTTTCGATGAGTTCAAGCAATATTCTCAGAGTACGCAAAGCGATTTGCCATGTCCCAATGACTGATGCTAAAAAACTGTTGGATGATGTGCTGCAAATGAACAACCCACTGGTGATTAAAAGTTGGCTTGAACATTATTTCAAGACCCACGGTCTTGCCGATATGGTCAAATCCAATCGTATGCTCAATGTCTAAACGAGACATTTCCATATAAGACCAAACATAAAAAGGGCGATACTTTCAACAAGATCGCCCTTTTTCAATACATATGCTTATTTTGCTGAACGCAGGTAAATCTGTTGTTTGCCGCCATTCAACGTCACGTTCGGAAATTTACGATCATAATCAATCACAATCGCATCTTTGCCAGTTAAATTCTTGGCATCCGATTCCCAAGTCACATAGTATTTGATTTTAGCATCATCCCGAACTGAGGGCTGAATAAGCTTACGGTGATCTGCAGGCACAGTAAAATCAACCGCAAATGGGACCTGAGAGATTTGAACTTTTTTCTGTTGAATCAAAGTCGCTGGAACATCCGCGATCTGACTATCCACTGCATATAAGCTTACTGTACCCTGTTGTTGCGTGACCGCATAATTTCCTTGCCCAACAAACTCAACCTTCAAGGAATTTGCTTTAGTCTCATCTTTTTGTGGCATGGAAGTACAACCTGCTAAAACAGTTAAAGACAACCCGAAACTCAATGCTAACTTTTTCATTTTTTTAATCTCTTCAAAGATAAGCACAAAATAACATAGCAAACGTAAAAATCTTAAGGGTTTACATATTTACTACTGAGCATCTGCTTTTAGATAACAAGCAAAGTATGTTGAATAAATTCAGTCGTTTTAACTGTACTCACAGAGTAAATTGATCAATTTTAAGATACATCAAAAACCATGAGAGAAATCAATTGAGGACTTTTTACATAACTCCAACAGGTAAAATAAGCCCTTTTATAAAAGAACTGATGTCTTTCTCACTTTCCAAAACAAACACTAGATTCAATTTCAACTAAAACTAAGTAAAGCAGTAAGTCTTTATTTTTTCGTTATCTTTTATCTTTTTTTAACAAATCTAACATTCAAAAAAGTACAGTTCATGTTTAAGATTTAGACAGCTTCAATCGAATAAAGCATTTATGACATCAACTTTAATCCATTGGAAAAAAAGCTTTCATCAACCTAGAGTAAAAATACAAAGGATGGGAACTTGATCATTATAAATCGCACTTAGGCATCCGAAGTTTCGATACCCAATTTGCGCATGAGACAGTTAAACATTCATATCTTTGAACGGTCAAACAGTTGAGGTGACCTCACTCACGGGTCATCTTGATGGAGATAGAACATGAGCCAAGACGATAAAAAATGTCCTTATAGCCACTTAACTACTGATTTCGGCGCACCTGTCGTCGACAACCAAAATAGTATGACCGCAGGTGCTAGAGGACCATTATTAGCCCAAGATTTATGGCTGAATGAAAAACTTGCCAACTTTGTCCGTGAAGTGATTCCTGAGCGCCGTATGCATGCCAAAGGTTCAGGTGCATTTGGTACATTCACCGTAACCCATGATATTACTCAATATACCCGCGCTAAAATTTTTAGCGAAATCGGTAAAAAAACTGAAATGTTTGCTCGCTTTACCACAGTTGCAGGTGAACGTGGTGCAGCAGATGCGGAACGAGATATCCGTGGTTTTGCGTTAAAATTTTATACTGAAGAAGGTAACTGGGACATGGTCGGGAACAATACCCCTGTGTTCTTCTTACGTGATCCACGTAAATTCCCAGATTTAAACAAAGCGGTAAAACGCGACCCTAAAACCAATATGCGTAGTGCGACCAATAACTGGGATTTCTGGACATTACTTCCAGAAGCATTACACCAAGTAACGATTGTGATGTCTGATCGTGGTATCCCTTCAAGCTACCGCCATATGCATGGTTTTAGTAGCCATACTTATAGTTTTATTAATGCTGCCAATGAGCGTTTCTGGGTGAAATTCCACTTTAGAACGCAACAAGGAATTAAAAACTTAACTGATGCAGAAGCTGGCGAATTGGTGGGCCAAGATCGTGAAAGTCATCAACGTGATCTGTTCGATGCGATTGAACGTCAAGACTATCCAAAATGGACGCTTTTCGTACAAATCATGCCAGAGCAAGATGCCGAGAAAGTTCCATATCACCCATTTGACTTAACCAAGGTTTGGCCTCACGGCGACTATCCATTGATTGAAGTTGGTGAATTTGAACTTAACCGTAATTCAGAAAACTTCTTCTTAGATGTGGAACAATCTGCTTTTGCACCAAGTAACTTAGTACCTGGTATCAGTGTTTCACCAGACCGTATGTTACAAGCGCGTTTGTTTAACTATGCGGATGCTCAACGCTACCGTCTCGGTGTGAACTACCAACAAATTCCAGTCAATGCCGCACGTTGCCCTGTACATAGTAACCACCGCGATGGTCAAGGCCGTATCGACGCCAACTATGGTGGCTTACCACATTACGAGCCAAACAGCTTTGGTCAGTGGCAAGAGCAGCCTCAGTACAAAGAGCCCCCATTGAAAATTAATGGCGATGCCGATTTCTGGGATTATCGTGAAGATGATAATGACTACTTCAGTCAACCGCGTGCCTTGTTCGAATTGATGACAGCTGAACAACAAGATGCATTATTTGGCAATACAGCACGTGCCATGGGTGATGCTTTGGACTTCATCAAATATCGTCATATCCGTAACTGTTATGCATGCCACCCTGCTTATGGTGAAGGCGTAGCGAAAGCATTAGGCATGACGGTTGCAGATGCTCAAGCTGCTCGTGAAACCGATCCAGCCCGTCATTTACCTAGCTTTCTGTAAACCTTAAATATTGAAATTTAAAGCCATCCTCGGATGGCTTTTTTAATGCAGTTGAGGGACAATTTATTCAACACCCCCATTAGAACAATAAATATGCTGAAATCATTAGAACACCTTATCCAAAGTCATGACATCATCCTGTTTGATGCAGAGTGCGTACTATGCTCAGCATGGGCAGATTTTATGATCAAGCATGATCAACACTGCCAATTCAAACTAGTTTCAGTGCAATCCAATATCGGACAGCAACTCCTCACCTATTGCCATCTCCCTACTGATCATTTTGAAACAATGGTCTTACTGGAAAATGGTCAATGTTATACCGAATCGACCGCCTTTCTACGCATCGTTCAACGTCTAGATTCCCCTTACGCCAGTTTAAAATATGCGCGTGTTATCCCTAAACGGATACGTGATTTTGCTTATCGTCGTATTGCGCTCAATCGTTATCGCCTATTTGGTCAAACCGAACAATGCTATCGCGTCACACCTGAAACTCAGCAGCATTTTCTATTGGATGAGGTCTTAACATGAATAGTCAGAACCAGACCATTCAACAGATCTTAAGGTTTTGTCAGTTAATTATTGCAGTGCTTTGGATTTATCAGGGGTTGATTCCCAAGTTAATTTTTCAGGTACAAGATGAGCAATATGTTTGGCAGCAACTCGATGTTGCAGCCCCCTATATTTCGTGGATGATTTCACTGTCGGGCATTGCCGAGATCATTTTTGGTAGTCTATTTTTATTTTTAACTCACAAGTATTTGCATTGGCTCAGCATTATCAGCCTGATTGGGTTATTTATTTTCGTTTTATATATTTATCCCAATCAGATCTATCAAGCCTTTAATCCTGTGGTCATGAATATTGCACTTGCGAGCCTTTCTGTGATTTCACTATGGAGTATCAAAGCTCTACAAAACGCTAAGCACGAATAAAGTGCCCTTCACGAATGCAATAAAACGGATTCACCAATTTTGAAGAGGATTTCATGGCTTGCTGCAGTTCATGTTCAGGGGCATCACGATCTTCGTCCGTCAGCTGAAAGGTTCGATAATGAATCGCCAAAGAACGGTGGGCATGTAAATCTAAATGGGCATGAAATGCGTCTTGTGGATTCATATGCACATAGCGCATCAGCATGCGTGGTTCATAAGCACCTATCGGCAATAACGCCACCCGCGCATCGCCATAACGCTCATGGATTTGTTTAAAGTGCGTGGAATAGCCCGTATCCCCAGCAAAGAAACAATGGCCTGTTTTAGCAAGCAAGGAAAAACCGCCCCACAGTGCTCTATTTTGATCACGCACTCCACGCCCAGAAGTATGCTGCGCAGGTGTATAAGCGATCTTCAACTCATCATGAAACGGAATCTCCTGCCACCAATCCATTTCAATCACATGTAAGTGCTTAGGTAGGTAATAGCCATTGCCTAAGCCCGTATAAATTGGCATTTCAAATTTCTGATGTAACCATTCTAAAGTCGCCAGATCCATATGATCATAATGATTGTGGCTCAATAACACGCCATGAATAGTTGGAAGATGTTCTAGGGCAATGCCAGCAGGACAAACACGTTGTGGACCATTGCCCTGTTTCGGACTGACATATTCACACCAAACTGGATCAGTTAAAAAGTTATAAGGGCCGATTTGAATAAGAACTGTTGCATGACCGACAAACCAAATTTGCCAATCATTCATATCTGCATGCGGGCGGTTCTGCGGAAGTTCCAACATGTGATTCCGCATATTCCATTCATGCGAACGATCTACCGTCCATGTCGATGATTGTCGTGTCGCCAGCCATTTGAGCAAACCTTTACGATCAAATGGTGTTAAGGGTTTCTGTAAATTATAAAAACGGTCAATGCCACAATGATCAGAAGCCTCATGTGGAAAAGGAGGTTTCCCCCAAGTATGGCTCAAGCAAGATTGTGTCGGCAATTGATAGGTTAATGTCGGCTTATCTTTCATGTACGTCTTCTTTGGTGGAATCTCATCGCATGAGGTGAATGGTTTGGTATACCGTTTAGGTCATGGACTATTTTTTAATGCGATCGCCTTTCAAATCATAATGATTTTTTTAGGATTCTCGTCTTATTCCAAATCACTATAATCGGTCTTTGATCCTAACATAAGCTTGTTAGTTATGCTGATTTTCTATGGTAGAGTCAACACAATTTTACCGAACTAATAACGCACAATGACAATTCAAGCCAAGGGCTAAACATCAGCTTTTGCGCTATTTCTTATATTTTAGAAAAAAGCATATTGTATATAAAATAAGCTCAGATATAATGCGCCAACAACATGATATTCCCATCATGATAACTAAAATAATAGTAAGAAACATTTGGATCAGTCTTATGGAATTACGTCATTTACGCTATTTCATTACCGTTGCTGAAGAGCTCAGTTTCAGTAAAGCAGCGCTTAAATTACACACGTCGCAACCTTCACTCAGCCAGCAAATTAAAGATCTCGAAGATGATGTTGGTGTACAACTGTTGCATCGGACCAAGCGCAAAGTAGAGCTAACTGACGAAGGCCAAGTTTTTCTCGAACAAGCACGTTTAACCCTCACTCAAGCAGACAAAGCCATTACCATGGCGCGACAGGTTGCTGCAGCCAAAGTACAATGTTTAAAAATTGGTTTTGTGCCCTCTGCTGAAATTCGCATTTTCCCTTATATTTTGCCACGTTTAAGAGTTCGCCTGCCCAAACTGCAAATTCGTACGCTTAACCTTAAAGAAAGCGATCAAATCAATCTGCTGAAAAAAGGTGATTTAGACCTGATCTTTATTAATCAAAAATTTGAAAATGAAGCATTTACAAGTCAATTAATACTCAAAGAACCCTTGGTGTTTATGCTACCGAAACAACATCCTTTGGCACAGCATGCACAAATCAACATTGATCAATTACAGGGTTTAGCCCTAACCATTTTAACCCACAAGCTGTCTCAGCCTTTGGCACGAATCATTACCCAGTACATCAAACAGCAGCAGATTCATTTTCAAAGCATCGATGAAGCCAATAGCATTGCCGAAGCGATTCAAGCGGTCCATTCTGGGCAGCGTTGTGCCATTTTACCGGCCTATATCCAAGCCTTAGCCACCGACCAAATTGTCGTCAGATCATTGCATCATCCGCTGCCCTGCCTCGATGTTTTCATGGCTTACCCAAAAAATGCATCGAACCTTGCCACACAGCAATTCCTAGAAGAAATTCGACATATATTTGGCTTAGATAGCGCCCATTTGAATTCGCACTGAATTCTTCACAAATAAAAAAGCCGAATCAATCGGCTTCCGTATTCTTTAAGTAAAGCCTATTGGCTTAGGCATTGCTAAAAAATTCAGCAAATTTCTGATAACTTGGTCGCTGTTTAATGTTTTCTAAATAGTGCTCAATCGCAGGATGAGACTGAATATCGCCCATCTTAAGCTGCAAAAATAACATCGCAGCAACCGTGACATCCGCAGCAGTAAACTGCTCACCACATAAATAGGGATCAACTTCATTGAGACCTTGTACAAAGGCGTTATAGGCATCTTGATAATCGCCATACCCCACAGAGCCTTTCTGATCAGGCTTCACCTCGACACCGAGCATTTTATTGGTTGAAGCAGCTTCCCATGGCCCAGAAATAAAGAATAACCAACGATAATAAACACCACGTTTTGGATCATTCAGTGCAGGTGCCAAGCCTTTGTCTGCAAATTTATCGGCCAGATAAGCACAAATTGCATCAAGTTCATACACCACCACATCACCATCGACAAGAACAGGTACTTTGCCAAATGGATTGATTTTTAAATATTCAGGCGCTTTCATCTCAGTTTGAAAGGCAACCTCGATACGTTCGCATTCAATGCCAAGCTCGATCAGCAGCCAGTCAACAACGACGCCACGCGAAAAACTATTGGTATAAAGTTTAAGTGCCATTTTGATATTTCCTTGGTGAGTTATTCTTATTTCAATGTAATTGTTTTGATTGTCAGTTTTTGTCAGTAGTCTCACGGCACATTTCCTGTGCCCACCACTGTTGGAATAATTGCTGTTTGAATTGAGGATAAAGCTCCTGACTTAAGCTCAGCGCTCGAATTCGATCAATACGGAAGTGACGAAAACTTTTACGTAACTCACACCATGCTGCCAATACGATTCGATCATTAAAATAACCTAGCGCAAATGGCCACAAAATACGAGAACTTACCCGTTGTTGTTCGTCAGCATAATCTACGGTAATTTTTAACTGCTGGCGGATGGCCAAACGCACTTGTTCCACCAAAGTTTCATCGACAGGTAACCAGACATTGATCGATCTTAAAGTGGTTTGTTCAAGTTGATGCTGACAATGCTCAGGCAGTACTGCATTGAGCTTTGCCAACACCGAAGTTGAGGCCGATTTCAAAGCCAAATCAGGAATATCACTCAACCAATTCAGTGCTAAAAAAATCGCTTCGATCTCAGTTTCATTCAGCGTCATTGGCGGAAGCAGGAAATCTTGTTTTAGTTGAAACCCTAATCCAGCGGCAGCATCAATACAAACACCCTGCCCACGCAAAGTTTCGATATCACGATAGACACTGCGCTGACTAATCTGTAAACGCTCTGCCAACACCTGTGCAGTCACTGGATAGCGATATTCTCTAAGCAGTTGTAATAGATTAAGCAAACGGATTGAACGACTCATGTTGTCCCTATTGTTATTATGGATGATGGGAATGCAAACACTCCCATCATTGTCGTTTCATAGGATTTGAATTGATTAACTCTCGGTTAAGGCATCCACATTCAGCACACTTTGCAAATAAGCATGTAGATCCTGCACATTGTGCGCAATGGCCAAGGGTTGATATTGCTGCAAGGTTTCAATGCTATGTACACCATAACTCACACCAATACGCGGCATATTCAGATTTTGAGCCATTTCTAGATCATAACTGGTATCGCCTACCATAACAGCACGATCAGCAGCGACATCCAGCTCAGTCAAAATTTCCTGCAGCATCAATGGATCAGGTTTGGATTTGGTTTCACTGGCTGCGCGGGTAATATCAAAGATTTCATCACTATTGGTTTGTGCCAAAACCCGATCTAAACCTTTACGACTTTTACCAGTTGCCACAGCGAGCTTTAAGCCCTGCTGTTTTAGATCAGCGAGCAGCTCTGCAACACCGCTAAACCACGCATCCCCTTTGGAGTTTGCCACATAATGATCTGCATAACATTGCAAAATATCTTGCTGTAAATGCGGAACTTGCGGAAACAGGATTTGCATGACTTCAGGTAAACCTAAGCCAATAATACTTTTCGCAGCTTCATCCGTAAGCGGTTGTTCAAATTGCTGTGCTGCATATTGCAAGCTTGCTACGATTTGCCCAACCGAATCGAATAAGGTGCCATCCCAATCAAAAATCACCAGTTCAATATTTTGACTCATTTCTGCTTTCTCAACTGATCGATCACCTGTTGCATATCTTCAGGCATTGGCGCTTCGATACTTGGATAGTTAGGAATATCTAAACGCATAGCATGTAGGCACAAACGGCGGGCTTCTGGACCGGTATAGGCCGTATTGTGTCCGTATTTATCATCCCCAACTAAAGGATGCCCAATACTGAGACCATGTACACGGATTTGATGGGTCCGGCCAGATAACGGTGATGCATGCACCAAAGTCGCGGCTTTAAAACGTTCAACCACTTTCCAATCTGTTTTACTCGGCTTACCGTCTTTGGTGACACGGACACGACGTTCGCCATTGGCCAGTTCATAACGCAATAAGGGTGCATCAATCAATTGCTGATCCAAACTGACTTGTCCTTTGACAATCGCTGCATAAGTTTTTTGAATTTTATGCTCGCGTAGTAAATCCTGTAGCAGCTTTAAAGTACTGCGCTTTTTACTGATCATGACCAAGCCAGAAGTATCACGGTCAATACGGTGGATCAGTTCCAAGTATTTTTTACCTGTCGCGGCACGCAAGGCTTCGATTAAGCCATAGGCCACCCCACTACCGCCATGCACCGCAATCCCTGACGGTTTATTAACGACCAATAGCCCTTCATCCTCATATACCACACGGCTGAGTAGACTTTGTGCCACGCCATCACTCACTGGTGCCGCAGTTTCATCCTTTTGTTCATAGCGGATTGGTGCGACACGAATCTGGTCGCCAATCTTCAAACGTGTCTCTGCTTTTATTCTTTTTTTATTAACGCGTACTTGTCCTTCACGAACCAAACGGTAGATTCGACTCTTCGGTACACCTTTTAATCGGGTAAATAAAAAATTATCTATTCGCTGCCCGTCTTGATGCTCATCCACGTCAAACCAAGTGACACTTTGCCATTGTTGTGTAGAATTCATACGCTCGATTAATCCAAGATTTGTTAAATATGATTAAAAAATGATCATTTAGCTAAGTTATTTCACAAGAAACCTAAACTTAGCCCATAGGCAGATGCCGCAAGGTTTGATATATTCAGCGCACGGATACCACCGTAAGTGAGCATCAAATCAGAAATTTTATTTAGATAAAATTTTTAATCGATGAGATATTCACCAACAACTCGGATAGGTCCTAAAGAATTATGCCGACGCCGAAGGCTTATTATATCGGCAAAATGGCAAACTGTTGCGTTTAATTGTGCATATGCACATACAGTTTGTTCAGAAAAAATATGTCGCCAGCAATTTGCTGGTTATTAAACGTAAACTGATCCACATCAGACAATTTGCTCCCTGATGTCGCATTCAGGCTAAAGCGTTGATGCATTGGAACTGCTAAGCAGAGATACGATGATCATTCCGTATCAAGACTTCCAGATGGATCGACTTCAATGCTTAATGACAGTGAAAGTCACCATCCAATGCACCGCTCACCCGCCAGTGAAGCGTACAGGAAACTTTGATTATGTCGGATCTAGTGATATTTCACAGATGTAAGACATACATGAAATATCAACGGATTCAAGATTGAAGCAGTATTGCCGACATCGAAATAACCGTATCAAAACCCCAGCTGGATATTTACAGTCAGTGGTTTCAGAGCTTCCTACACAAAGTTGCTTCTGAGTCTTGATCGCGCCAATTTGATGTTTGCTCAAAAAATATTGGGCTTGTTGTTTGTGTGCATCACTATTAGGTGTCACACCCATGAAACGTATGTTGATTAATGCAACCCACGCCGAAGAAGTTCGCGTTGCACTTATCACTGGTAATCGTCTTTACGATTTCGATTTAGAGAATCGTACTCGCGAACAAAAAAAATCAAATATCTATAAAGGTCATGTCACTCGCGTTGAACCGTCTTTAGAAGCGGTTTTCGTTGAGTACGGCGCACAGCGTCAAGGCTTTTTATCGATGCGAGAAATTGCAAACTCGTATTTCAAAGCAGACCCTCGTCAAACTTCAAATATTCGTGAACTCATCACTGAAGGCACTGAATTATTGGTTCAAGTTGAAAAAGAAGAACGCGGCAACAAAGGTGCTGCCCTGTCTACTTTTATCTCACTTGCGGGTCGTTATTTAGTCCTCATGCCAAACAATCCAAAAGGTGGGGGTATTAGCCGTCAAATTTCGGGTTCAGTGCGTGAAGAACTGAAAGAAATTTTAGCTTCTTTAAATGTACCGCGTGGCATGAGCGTGATCGTTCGTACTGCAGGTATTGGCCGTACACAAGAAGAGTTACAACTCGACTTACAACACTTACTCGACCTTTGGGCTCAAATCCAAGGTTCAGCAGGTTCTGGTCCATCACCAATGCTGGTTCATCAAGAAGCTGGTGTGGTGACCCGTGCAATCCGTGATTATTTACGTGATGACGTGGCTGAAATCCTGATTGATAGCGAGCAAGCCTATAACGAAGCGTATAACTTCGTAAAAGCAGTAATGCCGCGTCAATTGGACAAACTCAAAACCTACACCTTGAATGAGCCACTCTTTGCTCATTTTGGAATTGAAAGCCAAATCCAAACGGCTTATGAACGTGAAGTAAAACTTCCTTCTGGTGGTTCAATCGTGATTGACCAAACCGAAGCATTGGTATCGATCGATATCAACTCGGCGAAATCAACCCGCGGTCATGATGTTGAAGAAACGGCGCTCAATACCAACTTGGAAGCAGCCGAAGAAATCGCACGTCAACTTCGTTTACGCGATATTGGTGGCTTAGTCGTGATCGACTTCATCGACATGACCAAAGACCGTAACCAGCGTATGGTTGAAGCGAAATTACGTGAAGCAACACAAAGTGATCGCGCACGTATTCAATTCGGTCAACTGTCACGTTTTGGTCTGATGGAAATGAGCCGTCAACGCCTACGTCCTTCGCTAGAAGAAGCGACTGGCTATGTTTGCCCACGCTGTCATGGCACAGGTATGGTACGTGACTTACGTTCACTGTCACTTTCGATTATGCGTAAGGTTGAAGAAATTGCTTTACGTGAACGTCAAGGTGAAGTTCAAGTCGAAGTCCCTGTGGAAATCGCAGCCTTCTTATTGAATGAAAAACGTCACAGCCTAGTTTACTTAGAACAAACCTCAAATGTACGTGTTACCGTATTGCCTCACCCGCACTTGGAAACACCACATTACCAAATCCAGTTCAATCCAGATGGTTTCGCCCCTTCTAGCTACGAACGTACTGAAGCCACCCGTTCAAGCGAAAAAGAACTGGGCTATGAATCTTCAGACTGGCATTTAGAAGATGCAGAGCATCACCATGCACCTGCTGCACAAAACCAAGCTGCTGCACCACAGAAGAAAGCGGCTCAGCAACATGCTGCGCAAGCAAAACAAACTCAAGCAAGCACGCAAAAGTCAGCAAGTCCTTGCGCTTGGTTAGAGAACTTATTTGTTCAAAAACAAGCACAAACCACCGATCAATCTCGTTCTGCACAAAATGCAGCAGCCGCGATTGAACAAATGGTGAATAACGGTGCGGTGAGCCGTGGTCAGTTTGGCCAAGTCAATACACCAGCAATCGCTGAAGTTACTGCGCCAACTGCAAACAATGCTTATATTTCACAAAACCCTGTGAAACAAGAAGCACGTGAAAGCTTTGAGAAAGACGAGAAATCACATCGTCCGAACCAAAACCAGAAGAAGCGCAAGCACAAAGAACAACGTGAGCAACATGCACATGCGCATGAACAACAAAATCAAGTGCATGAAGAAGTGGTTCAACTGTCACGTCAAGAACAGCGCCATGAGCAACGTGAGCTAAAACGTCAACAAAAACGTCAACAGCCACAAGAATCTCAAAACCAGCAACAGCATCATGATGCTGCTCAGGGCAATGAGTCTGCGCCTTTACCACGTCGTGACCGTAACCAACAACGTCCAAATCGACCAAATCGCCATCGTGACCAGAGTGTGTTAAATGAAACACCGACGGCTGCACCTGAAGCTGTGGTAAATCCACAACAGGTTAAAGTGGATGTGGTCGATGCACCTCGCAGTGAACCAATGAACACAGCGCTTGTTGTGAATATTGATCAAGGTCAAAGTGAAATTGTTGCATTAAATCCACAACAAGTAACAGCGCCAGCTGCTAAAGCAGAAAAAGCAAAACCTGTTGTAGAAAAAGTTGAAACACCTGCGCCAGCTCAAGTAGAACAAGCGACTACTGAAAAAGCACCTGTTGAAGAAACTGCACAAGCACCTGCACAACGTGCCAGCAATGATCCACGTTCACGTCGTCGTCAGCGCAACCACCAAACTGCACCGAAAACGGCTACTGTAAAAGTTGCACTGTCGCAGACACCCACGCTGGGACAATATACGATGGGTAGCTTGATTCGTCATGTCTATGGTGATGATTGCACAATCCTGATTGAGCAATTCGGCTTAGTCACCACCTTTAACCGCGCTTTACAAAAGTTCGCTGAACAATATGCAAATAGTTTAGTGACTGAAACCGTCGTTAAAGAAGACAAACGCCCTGTCACACGTGATGCTGAACTTCCGACTCAGAAGCCAACTGAAGAAGCTGAACCTGCACCAGTGTTAGCATTAACACCACCGGATGCAGCGGCAGTTCGTGTTGCCAATGACCCGCGTGAACGTCGCCGTTTAGCGAAAATGGCTGCGGAGCAGGCAAAAGAAGCACATGTTGCCTCAAATGCAACGCCAGCTCCTGTAGAAACGACTGAATCGAAAGAAGAAGTGAAACAAGCAGACGATGCGGTTGTCGTAGAAGCAGCAACTGCACCAGAGCAACAACCTTTAGAACTTGCTAGTACAGAGACTGTTGCAGAAGTTGCACCAGTTGAGGCTGAAGCAGTCGAACCTACTGTGGTTGCTGAAGTTGAAACCGTGACCGAAGCTGTTGCAGAAGTTACTAAACCTGCTCAACCGCTTGAAAAAGCTGAACAAGCAACAACTACGACAGAAACAGAATTGGATGATGAAGCAGCGAAAGCGGAAAAAGAGAAATCGAACCGCCCTCCTCGTCGTCCACGCGGACGTCCACCAAAAAAGACCACAGCTGAGTGAGTAATTTGCTAAATTGCACTGAATAAGGCGAAGCCTAGTCATTTCGATGACTAGGCTTTTTTGTTATTTTGTCAAATTAGGTTGATTGCTCTAGGCACTTACCATTACAAAACAGCATTAACAAAATGGTGTGAATGGTTGTGTTCTAACGGATAGCCATTTCTTGGATTGATCGAAAAATAAATAGGATTGATATGAGCCAAACTACGCAGACCGATATTATTACCCTTGGTGATGTCGCTACTCGACTTCCTAACTTCATCACTAAAGTACCTCATATCCTCAATGGTCTTAAACAAGCATATTTGCGAACGCCAACATCTCCTGCTGGTTTAGGTATTGCCTTTGAAAAAGCAGTCAAGCGTAACCCTCAAGGCATCGCACTGTTATTTGAAGATCAAAGCTATAGTTACCAAGCACTCAATGAGTGGGCAAACCAGATTGCACATTACTACTTATCGC
This sequence comes from Acinetobacter sp. NIPH1876, assembly GCF_022808535.1. Lineage (NCBI taxonomy): Bacteria > Pseudomonadati > Pseudomonadota > Gammaproteobacteria > Moraxellales > Moraxellaceae > Acinetobacter > Acinetobacter sp. NIPH1876. Next base: position 136,666 of record NZ_JALGBR010000007.1, on the reverse strand, counting down.
TTGGGGCAAAGAAAGGTGATGTGATTGCAGTGATGGTAGAAAACCGTCCTGAACTGATTGCCTCTATCGTTGCTTTGGCAAAAATTGGGGTCACGATTGCGCTTGTGAATACCTCACAAGTCGGTAAGGTACTCGCGCACAGTATTAATCTGGTCAATCCAATTGCAGTCATTGCAGGGGAAGAAGTTCGCGCTGCAATTGATGAAGCACGCCAAGATTTAAAGGTCGCTCAAGATCGTTTCCACTGGTTTGCGGACCAAGAAACCCGTAAACATGCAGGAACGGCCCCAGCAGGTTACCTGAACCTTGCGCAACAAATTGATCAATTCCCAAAATTCAATCCATCCACCACACGTACCGTGACAGGTAAAGATGGACTGTTCTATATCTACACTTCAGGTACCACAGGTTTACCAAAAGCCGTTATTTTCACGCATAGCCGCTGGACACTGGCATATGGCACTTATGGTCATATCCTGAATCTAGGTAAAGATGATGTGATGTACGTGACTCTCCCGCTTTACCATGCAACAGGTGTAGTCGTGTGCTGGTGTGGTGTGATTGCTGGCAGTGCAACACTTGCTGTTCGTCGTAAATATTCAACCAGTGCCTTCTGGAAAGATGTACAAAAATTCAATGCCTCTGCAATTGGTTATGTCGGTGAACTGTGTCGTTACCTGATTGATGCACCTGTCACAGAACAGGATCGTGCACATCGTGTGACCAAGATGATCGGAAATGGCATGCGTCCGAATATCTGGGGCAAATTCAAAGAACGTTTTGGCGTCGAAGAAGTGCTTGAACTTTATGCTTCAAGCGAAGGCAACGTTGGTTTTAGCAACATCTTTAACTTTGATAATACGGTTGGCTTCTCCCCAACGCCGTATGCAATCGTTGAATTCGACAAAGAGAAGAATGAATTAGTCCGCGATAAGAAAGGTCACTGTAAGAAAGTGAAAACAGGCGAAGTCGGTCTACTGATTGGCAAAATTACCAGCCGCTCACCTTTTGATGGTTATACTGACCCAGAAAAGAACAAATCGGTGATCTTGAAAGATGTGTTTACTCAAGGTGACTCCTATTTCAATACAGGTGATTTGGTTCGTGATATTGGTTTCCGCCATGCGCAGTTTGTGGACCGTCTAGGAGATACTTTCCGTTGGAAAGGTGAAAACGTTTCAACCACAGAAGTTGAAAATATGGTCTGCGAATATGAAAAGATCGTAGAGGCTGTGGTTTATGGCGTGGAAATTCCAAATACCAATGGTCGCGCAGGTATGGCAGCGATTACTTTGGTTGATGGCGCAGAACTTAATGAAGCGGATTTAAGTGACATGGTTAATGTGTTTAAAAAGTGCTTACCGTCTTATGCCATTCCTGTTTTCTTACGTGTTCAAGAGAAAGTTGAAACCACAGGTACATTTAAATACCAGAAGAATAAACTGAAAGAAGACGGCTTTAATCCAAGCAAAACTTCTGAACGTTTACTGGTTTTATTACCCGGTGCAAGCAGCTATAGTGATGTAAATACTGAGATCTTTGATAATATTCAAAGCTATCAATACCGTTTCTAGTTTATTTTTTAGCTAAACAAGAGGAAATCGTGCTTTTTATAAACAATCATGCACATGTTTTTAAATTTCCTCTTGTGTTAGCTGAATAAGTTGCTAGAATACGCAACATCAAAACGAAGACGCATTTAGAACAAATTAGTTTTTCTTGCGAAGCTTGTTGAAGTACATGCTTAGGGTCGTTAGCTCAGCTGGTAGAGCAGCGGACTTTTAATCCGTTGGTCCCGCGTTCGAATCGCGGACGACCCACCATCTAATGTTTTGATAGTTTGTAAAATGTATTTTACAAATGCCTGTAAGAGGTTAAGCCACAGAAAATCATAGATTTTCTCTTGCGCTCAGGTAAAACGTTGTTTTACTTATCCTCGCTCAGGGTCGTTAGCTCAGCTGGTAGAGCAGCGGACTTTTAATCCGTTGGTCCCGCGTTCGAATCGCGGACGACCCACCAAATTCTAAAAAGCCTCATCATTGATGAGGCTTTTTTATTGTCTGCCTAATTTCTTTCAGAAAAATGACAGACTGATTTGAATTGCTTTAAGCATCCGTGCTTAAAGCATTACAATCATTGAATTATAAAAATTTCTCTAACACCGAGTTTAAAAAGATATGCCCCTGCTCGGTACAGGCAATTCGATCCTGATCAGCAATGAGCAGTTTTTTCTCACGCAACTGATGCAAGGTCTCATTCAAATCTTCCAACGCAAGCCCAGTACGTTGAGTATAAAATTCAGCAGCCACACCTTGATTTAAACGCAAGGCATTCATCATAAACTCAAACGGCAATTCCTCAGCTTCAATCCGTTTCATTTGTACATGCTCAGCTGGCACTTTGGCTAAATAGTCTTTCGGCAAACGGGTTTTCTGAAAACGATAAATCCCATCTGGTCGGGTGACTTTGCCATGTGCTCCTGCACCAATCGCCAGATAATCACCAAATTGCCAATAATTTAAATTATGCGCAGATGGCTTTTCCTTACGCCATGCTGAAACTTCATAATTGACATAACCCTTGGCCTTTAAATATGCCTCACCCTGCTCCTGAATGTGTTCTAAAACTTCATCTTGAGGCAATACAGGTTGGGTTCGGAAGAAAACCGTGTTTGGCTCAATGGTCAGTTGATACCAACTAATATGTGTTGCACCCTGCTCCACAGCCAATTTAAGATCCGTTAAGGCTTGTTCTTCTGTTTGCTGGGGCAAACCATGCATCAGATCAACATTAACGCGCTCAAAACCTGCCTGACGTGCTTGCTGAATCGCATCCAATGCATTATTGGCTGAATGGATACGACCTAGTCGTTGTAAATGTTCAGGATCAAAACTTTGTACGCCCAGTGATAAACGATTAATCCCCACCGCCAGATAATCAGCAAATGGGTCATGCTCAACCGTCCCTGGATTGGCTTCCAGTGTAATTTCACAGCCATCCTCAAAGTCTAAACGTGCTTTGAGTTGATCAAACAGCCATTGATAACCTTGTGCAGAAATCAGTGATGGCGTACCACCACCAATAAACACACTGTGAATCGATCGGCCTTGCGCCATTTCAATCTGCGTCTCAAAGTCAGCCACTAATGCAGCAAGATATTGCTGTTCTAAATCCAGTGACAATTGCCCATCAGGCACAGCGTGTGAGTTAAAGTCGCAATAAGGACATTTACGTACACACCAAGGCATATGGATATACAAGGACAGTGGGATATTTGCAGGATTTAACGGACTCAAAATACAAGCTCAATGATAGAACCTGATTATTTTAACATGACTCGACTCGGCACAGTTGCAGCATCGACACGCCTACGGCTTATCATCCCCCGTGTATTCAGTTAGACTGAAAGCATAAACAACAATTAGACCGATAATATGATGAAAATTTCCAGCCAATTGCTGTTTATTCTGCCGCTTGCTTTAGGGATTGGAATAGCAATGGCCTTTCAAACGGCGATCAATGCACAACTTCGCGAGTATCTGAACTCGCCACTACAAGCCGCCTTACTTTCCTTTTTGATTGGGACGATTATTCTAGCCCTATTGGTTTATTTCCAAGGCGTAGACAAACCCAGTTTAACTGAACTTTCACAAATTCCATGGTATCTGTGGTTAGGGGGATGTCTTGGGGTTTATGCAATCAGTATGAGCATTTATACTGCACCTAAACTCGGATTTTTAACTTTTTCAGGTTTAGTGATTTTTGGACAATTGGTTATTTCCATGTTGATTGATCACTTTGGCTGGTTAGGTACAGACAAAACACCGATCAATTGGCAACGTCTACTCGGTAGTATTGTGATTTTTATTGGTGTGCTATTCACATTACAACGCTAATTCTCCCTCATTTTAATAAGAGTAATTTTTGTGTCCCATGTCACAACCAAGCGATTTGAGCTTAAACAGCTATTTCATTTGATGTTCCCGATCCTAATTACACAGTTTGCCCAAGCTGGATTAGGTTTAATTGATACCATTATGGCAGGGCATCTGTCTGCCACTGATTTGGCTGCGATTGCCGTGGGTGTTGGTCTATGGATTCCTGTCATGCTGCTCTTTGCAGGGATTATGTTGGCAACCACACCGTTGGTGGCTGAGGCGCGTGGTGCGAGAACGCCTGAAAAAATTCCAACCATTGCGCGTCAGTCTTTATGGGTTGCCGTGATTCTCGGTATTGTAGCGATGTTGATTCTGCAATGTATGCCCATCTTTCTCCCTTTGTTTGGTGTGCCTGAAAGCTTAATCCCCAAAGCAAGCCTGTTCTTACATGCAATTGGTTTTGGTATGCCTGCAGTGATGATGTATGCGGCACTACGCAGTTATTCTGAAGCATTGGGACATCCACGCCCTGTCACAGCCATTAGCTTGATTGCATTACTGGTATTAATTCCGCTGAACTTTATCTTTATGTATGGCTTTGGGCCAATTCCAGCATTAGGCAGTGCAGGTTGTGGTTTTGCAACGGCGATCCTGCAATGGCTCATGTTTATCACTTTAGCCATTTATATTTCCAAAGCCAAAGCTTATAAACAGGCACCGATCTTCACCAAATGGGAAAGAATTGATCCTGTTTGGATTAAACGCATTTTAAAACTGGGCTTACCGATTGGGCTGGCGGTATTTTTCGAAGTCAGCATTTTCAGTACTGGAGCGATTGTACTGGGGCCACTGGGTGAAAATGCGATTGCAGCGCATCAGATTGCAATTTCGATGACGTCACAGCTGTTTATGATTCCGCTGTCCTTAGCCATTGCCTTGACGATTCGTGTTGGCATGTATTATGGCGAACAAAACTGGCATGCAATGCGCCAAGTACAAATCGTAGGATTAATTACAGCTACGATCTTTGCTGCCTTGACCATGACACTGATTGTGCTTGCACGTCCCTATATCGTGGCGATCTATACCACGGATATCAATGTCATTCCTGTGGCGATGTACCTGCTCTGGTTCGCGATGGCTTATCAGTTGATGGATGCTTGGCAAGTCAGTGCCGCTGGGTGCTTACGTGGCATGCAGGACACTCAAGCGCCGATGTGGATCACCTTAATGGCGTATTGGGTCGTCGCCTTCCCGATCGGCCTATACCTCGCGCCCTATACGATTTGGGGCGCTGCTGGTGTCTGGCTCGGCCTGATTATTGGTTTAACAATTGCCTGTGTGCTACTGATCGGCCGTTTATATTTAAACAATAAACGTTTGGCACAACGTGCTCTCAATACATAAGCGCTATTGATTCAGAGCAGCACGGATGCTGCGCTTGCCTTGATGCGCTCATCAAGGCTCCCTTCCTTCACGACATGCTTACATCACTTAACATTTTGGTATAGGCAATTTAAGTTTTGTCGCCTATGATCAAAGCATCACTTTGAAACTGGATCATCCGAGGTCAAGCACATATGGCAAAACATGCAAGCTCTCCCAGTAAGCGTTTTTTTAAACTGGCTGGCATGACCGCAAGTATTGCCAGCAAAAGTGTTGCCAACTCCATTCGCAATCTCACCGCAGATGAAGAACAAAAAAATGCTGCACGTAGCAAACTATTCCAAGATATCGGCTTACAAATTGCCGATACCTTAGGTGAGATGAAAGGTGCGGTGATGAAAGTCGGGCAAATTGCCTCGCAATATAAAGATATCTTCCCACCAGAAGTGGCAAAGGCGATTGCCAAACTACAACGCCAAGCCCCTGCCATGCCTTTTGCAGCGATTCAGCAACAAGTTGAAAAAGAGCTGGGCAAACCTTTAAACCAGATTTTTAGCTCTTTTGAGACGGAACCTTTTGCTGCTGCCTCAATTGGTCAAGTGCATCGTGCAGTACTGCCAGACGGTCAGGCTGTGGTGGTGAAAGTGCAATATCCTGGGGTAGATCAAGCCTGTGAAAGTGATTTAAAACAGGTTCGTCTGGCTTTACGCCTGATGGGGGTGTTAAAGATTGATAAGAAGCTGCAAGATCAACTGTTTCAGGAAATCCAAGATAGTTTATCTGCCGAACTGAATTATGAAATTGAAGCACAAAACTTAGAAGTCTTTAAAACCTTCCATGAAAAGCTGGATGATCAAATCATCATCCCCACTGTATATAAAGACTATTCATCACGTCGTGTACTCACGCTCAGTCTTGAGCAGGGTGAATCCATCGAAACCGCCAGCACATGGTCAGTTGAAACGCGTAATCAAATTGGTCGTCGTCTAATTCGTGCTTTAGGACAGGAAATGTTTTTCTTGAAACGTTTCCATTGTGACCCACATCCAGGCAATTTTGCTTTCCGCGAAGACGGTAGTGTGATTATTTATGATTATGGCAGCGTTAAGACTCTTTCACCTGAAATCATTCAGCACTTCAAAGCACTGGTGAATGCAGCCCGCCAAGAGAATATTGCTCAGGTTGAAGACTTACTGGTTGAACTGCATTCAATTGCGGAGAAACAGAAATTTCCAAGCGAACTGTATACGCAATGGATTGAAATCCTGTTGCGCCCACTAAGCACTCATTATGACTTTGCCAAGAACTCATCGCATCACGATGGCATGCTGTTGGTGAAAAAATCCCTGAAATACTGGGATCTATTTAAACCCTCTCCAGATACCTTGATGGTTAATCGAACCATTTCAGGACATTACTGGAACCTGATTCACCTCAAAGTGCATGACAATCTCAATGATTTATTTGAAGAATTAGTCCCGAACTAAACTTCATAAAAATGCCAATCAGATGATTGGCATTTTTATTTGTTTCATATTCAAACTTTTAACAAATGAAATGGCTTAAGCAAAGTTCTATATCTCATGCTCGCTGATTCATTGTTTACAAATAATTTCCAACAAAACTTGAAATGAACAAGATTGACGGCATATATTGTTATGTTATAACATTTCTATTAACAATAGGAGTCATTCAAAATGCGTAAAGATATCCATCCTGCTTATCAACAAGTACTGTTTCACGATACCAATGCCGATGCCTATTTTTTAATTGGCAGTACACTACAGACGAAACAAACCAAAGAATATCAAGGTCAGGTCTATCCCTATGTGACGCTTGATATTTCCAGCGCTTCACATCCGTTTTATACGGGTGAAGTTCGCCAAGCCAGCAATGAAGGCCGTGTCGCAAGCTTTAACAAACGCTTTGCGCGCTTTAACCGCAAAGCTTAATTTTCATTTAAGTTTCACACATTAGGCTGTAAGCATTAGAAGTCTAAGGTTATCTCTCCTCCACTTAGACTTCTTTTTTTATGCCTCACTTTCAAGAATCTGGCTTGGCCTGTCCCACCACACCATATTCAATCGGTGTTTTGACATAAAACAAAGAAATTTCTTTGTCATTCAAATAGTCCAATAATTCCGTCGCCTGTTGATCGCTTACCGCAAACTGAATTTGTACGGGCCGATCAGCCAACTCAAAAAAACTGGCCGAATGAAATAAACCTTGATGATCCACACCTTCCATCCCTGCCAGTACCGTCGCGCCAGGCAAATTCATTTGTTTCGCTACTGCCAATAACCATTCACTCATCATTTGTCCCTGATAAGTCCGGTTTTGTGCCGTGTAAAAACTCAGTAAAAATCCATTCATTGTCATCACTCCAAAGCTAAGCGGCACTCAGCCATTGATGCAAGCTCATACCTAAAATGGTAAACAGCAATGATCCAATCACATGAATCAAAATTGCTGCGCAGGCATAACCCAACTTACCACTTTGCAATAACGCAATAATCTCGGCAGAAAAGGTCGAAAAGGTGGTTAATGCACCACAGAAGCCTGTAATCACAAACAGCTTGTAATTGGGACTCAGTGAACTTTGAGAAAAATAAGAAATTGCAAAACCAATAATAAAGCCACCGACAAAGTTAACCGTGACTGTACCTAAAGGAATATTGGGAAAAATTGGATTAAGTTTTAAACCCAAGAACCAACGCAACCATGCGCCGAGTACCGAGCCAAGCGCGATTGAGAGTAAAGGATAATACATGGCTTACTCCACACATCGCGCAGGAGATAAAGCGACATTTAACATGGATAGATCAACGTTTTTTTGATTATTTTTCATCTGCGAACTCCAAAAAGGGAACAGAGCACGCACGAACCTACGCCCCCTGTTCAGGGTAACGTAGGCATCATTAGCCACAGCGGCGGTTTGTAATAGGAGGAATGCCATCTCCTTTGTTCTAAAATAACATAATTTTTAGACAACTCAACTGCTGTTTTGAGCTATAAATCAAGTGTGTATAAATATAAAGTTATCCACAATTTAGGTTGTTTGAGCTAAGACTTGCTCTCCAACCACATAGAAATCCAGTGAGGGAATAACAAAAGCAAACGCTTCAGCATCCTGATCTAAACCGAATTGTTGCAACAATTGAGGGGCCTTTAAGCTCAGAATCTCAGCCGCTTGAATCTGCTGAAACTGTACAGGCATCTGAATATCGCCCTGCGACATTCGAGTCGGTTGATCAACCCATTCCGCCCATGCATGGTCTTGATCGACCAAGAACTCAACAGCACCCTCCCAAGAGAGAAATAACTGCTGCCATGCATCAGGTAATTGCTTTTCCTTAATCATCTGCACATCACTCTTCAAGGAATAATGTTCATCAACACTCATTTCAGTATGAATCACATGTTCTGCCCGTTGATGCTGAAACATCGATGCATATTGTGCAGGCATCACATCGCTGGCCAGACGACCACCTAAAACATACAGTACTTGATCAACCACGACCTGCTCAAAGATCACCGTCTTGGGCTGTGAATCATCCAGATAAAAGCGCCAGTTGCTTTGTTTGGGTGAAGGCATGAACTGACGTAATTTACCCAAGAAACTGAAGCCAAAATGCTGATGCTGATAAGTCAAAATGGTAAAAATGGTTTTCCCATCTTTTTCCCATAACGGTACAGATTTCGGATAACGCAGACGTACTTGCTCAACATCAACCAACCAAGACAAGTACACTACATTGCTGACCTGACTCTGCAAGCGCATAAAAGGCAGTCGTCGCATCATCCTACGGCGGAGTTGTAACAGCAAACCACAACTTAAAATAGGTGCTAAAAATCGAAGCACAGCGTTGGATATTGATAACTTTAAACGATGTCTATTCATTATTATTCAATAGATTAATACTCTGTTTGAGCATAAACCGCTGACTGTGCTACGTCCAGTTCAAATCGCGTCCAGCTTCTATTCTGCATTTTCAATGTTATGATGCTTACCATTGATTCAATCAACATGGAATTTTAAAAATGGCTCAAAGCTTATTGGCACAACTGAAAGATGGCTCGGCAAAATTTGCAGATGTATTGGCATTTATCGAAGCACGTTATCAACATACTCCAACTGCCTTTCAGAATGGTGCACAATCGAATGCTGCGACTGAAAACCAAGGCAGTGCCAAAGTACTCAGCTTTGCCAAAATTGAAGGCTTGAATCAAGCAGATACGCTCAGTTTATTTGCAGAGCATTATGCGTCTGTATTGGCAACGCCAGAAGCCACTGACCATCAAAATATCCGCCAGTTTATGCAACATGGCTGGGATGGTGTCAAATTTGAAGCTGAAGCACTCACTACAAAATAAGAAAAAGGAGGTTTAACCTCCTTTTTTTATATCTGCATTTGCATTCAGAATCGGTCTAGCTAGTTTACGCAAGTCGGTGCTTAAACTATAAAAATCCCCGCCCATTTTGCCCACACTCTGAAGTTGCTGTTGATCAATCATCTGCCCATCCCAGAGTCGATCATCAACATAAATCGATTTCACATCTAACAAAGCTACTGTTCCACCTAATGGAAGCGTACTCAGTTGAATGATTTCCCGTAACTGGCATTCATAACGCACAGGCGCATGCTTTACCGCCAAGGCTGCGACCGCATGACTCGGTTCAGACTCAATCTGTGCAAAATCAAATTCACTTTGCTCTGGTGGCAATAAAGCACAGGATAAATTCATCTTTTCCAGTAAAGCTGTATTGGCAATATGCACCACACATTCTCGTGTATCAATCAAATTGCGAATGGTATCTTTATCCTGCCCATTTCTTGGATTGACCTGCGAATACCATAAAATGGGTGGATTACAGCTGGCAACATTAAAGAAGGAATAAGGAGCAATATTGGCAATCCCATCTGCCGACAGGGTACTGATCCATGCGATCGGTCGAGGGGTAATTCCCCCAACCAACAAGCGATAGATTTCATTGGCATCTAAATCAGACGTTTCAAAAATCATGATAACAACACGTCCAATTTAGGGACGTTCAGCATATTGCGGTAAATCATCGGCAATACAATCCCATTCGGCTTTAGAAGCCGCAAAAATATGCATGCTTGGTTTCTGCTGCAAAGGTGTATCTAAAGTCCCGATTCTTAAGCGATAAAGCTCAGGCTGTGCATCGCGCGAACTGATCAGTGGAGAGCCACATTCACCACAGAACCAGCGATACACGCCCGATGCAGCAAACTTTTTAACCAACTCTTCACCCTGAGTAATTTTAAAAGCTGCACTGCTAATCGGTGCATTGGTCGCATAAGCCGTGCCATTGGCTTTTCGGCAACGCTGACAATGACACTGTATGATCTCACCGATTTCACCATGAATCTCATAATGAATCCCATCACATAAACAACTGCCACGATATACGGGTGAAGCTTGAGACATATCCCTATTCCTGATGAACATTTACTCAAAACTAGCATTTTTAAATGCTGAATCACAAGGCAAATCTGCTCAAGAAATATGACCAGATTTAAGAGGAATCACAAAGCCTTTTTCAACTCAACTGATCAAGGCAGTAAATGCGCCAATGATCATCACGTAGAGCAGGATTGGTAAGCCTAAAAACCAAAGTTTTGCGCATCCATTGGTCTTAAACACTTGTGTAGCCCCACGGTAACTCACCCAACAGGACAAGAATAAAAATGGAACGGGAATAAAGCCTAAAAATGTAGATTGATTATAGGCTTCCAAATAATTTGGATATAAAAACGTTTGGATCACCGTTGTAATCACAATCGGCAATACAAAGACCAAGGATTGCAATACATACACGTGTCGGGCAAGTTGTGGATCAGCCTCTTTTGCGCCTGAAAACTGTAATCTTTTTTTATACCACCAGCCTTGTACTAACCACGCAATCGCTGCTGAAATAACTCCTATACCCAACACCCATAACCAGTAACTCAACCAGGATGCAGTAATCCAGTCGATCAATGGCCTAATGCCTCTTGTTTCTGCACTTAATAATTTTTGATCGACTCGATCCATGACCGCAACGATACCAATCAGATAAGCAGCAAAAAGGATACTTTGATGATGATAGTTTTTAGATTGTGAAAAGAATTTTTTCGGTTGGAAAAACAAGCGAAATAAGTTGTTCAGTTGAAATGGTTTGATGATCTCATTGTTTTGTGTTTCCAAAGTCGGCTCAATATTCATATACCCTCTTCATCAATTGATTTAGATTATTTTTATTTAAGTATTTTAGCTTATTTTATCATTTGATAAATATATTAACCCCTTCTGCTGCCGCTCTTCCAGTTGCGAAACAAGCTGTCAATAAATAGCCACCTGTCGGTGCATCCCAATCTAGCATTTCACCACAACAAAACACATATGGATTAGATTGCAATTGCAATTGTGGGGATACAGCAGTTTGCTTCACACCACCGGCACAGCTTATAGCCTCTTCGATTGGACGGAAGCCATCCAAAGGAATACTCAACTGCTTAATTTGCTGAGCCATTTGCTTGGCATCTGACCATAAGCTTTTTTCGACAATTTCTCGGAGTAGATTAATTTTGACAGTGTCCAAACCTGCTTTACGCCAGAGATTGGTCAAAGACTGCTTTTTATTGCCCTGTAATTTCTTTTCTAATTGATCAATGCTGACATCAGGTAGTAGGTCCAGATGTAATTGTAAACGCCGTTTTTGGGCAAGCTGTGCTCTGAGATCACGACCCAGTTTATAAATCACGCCACTCTCAAAGCCGTAATGAGTAATGATGATATCGCCATGGGTTTGCTGTTCGGATTGTACCCATGCATTAACACGCTTCAACGGCTGACCGAAGCACGCCTGCATGAACGGCGACCATGTTTTCAGCACACCAGCATTACTGGCTTGGAAAGGCTCAATTTCATTTTTTGAGAGCCATTGCTGCCATGCACCATCACTGCCTAACTGCGACCATGATACTGCCCCACAGGCCAAAATAATCGCATCATAAGTTGCACTAAAACGTTGAGTTTGATTCTCAATGGTGAGTTGATTATTGGATAAATCCACACAACGATGACGATAGTGGAACTTCACCCCATCGGCCATTAAGCGTTTTAACCATGCACGAAGTAAGGGGGCAGCTTTCATTTCAATCGGGAAAATTCGACCAGAGCTACCGATATAAGATTCAATACCAAGTCCTTGCATCCAGTTCTGAATCCACTGCGCATCCCATTGCTTCACCCAAGGCCCCAACCATGCCGCATGGTCATAGCGCTGTATAAACCTATCGACAGGCTCAGCATGTGAAATGTTTAAACCTGTTTTACCCGCCATTAAAAACTTACGTGCTGCGGAAGGTTTCTGTTCAAACACGTCAATTTCATAATCATATTGGCTTAGAACTTCAGCAGCCATCAATCCTGCTGGGCCTGCACCAATAATTGCAACACGCTTAGGCATCAGCTTGCTCTTGAGCATTTTGACCTTGTAACGGTTCAAAATCATCAAAGCGGGTTGCATAGCCTTCTGGTTTTCGAATGATCAACTGTTGGCACAACTCACTACGCTCTAAGTATTTGATTTCAAAATGTGTTCGGGCAGAATCTGCTGCAATTTTTTGCTTTTCATGCGGCAGCTTCCACAATTCAATCAATTGCTGTTCTGCTTCATCAATATATTCAGGAATATTACTCGCCAAAGTAATTGTGCCATTCGGCTGAAGACGAGAGAGTAGAAACTCAAAGAATGGCATATTCAGCCAACGCTGCGCTGGATTATGCGGTTCTGGATTCGGATAGAGAATGAAAAATTGTTCGACTTGTGCAGGGAATAAAGCATGCACCACCCAAGGAAGTGCATCGGCATGAATCGGATTTAAATGTTCACGTGGTTCTAATTGGTGCTGTTTCTGCATTGCCACAAATTTTTCTTTGGTTCGCTCAATTGCGTACAACGTGGTGTGCGGATTTTGCCCAGTAAACAATAAGGCATGTTTACCTTTTCCTGCCCCAATTTCAACGCAGATTGGCGTATTGGGAATGGCTATAAAATCACGAGGGGCTTGCATACGTTGTGCTTGAAATTGACGAATCGACATAATCTCATCAAACTATCTAGAAATCGGCATAAGTCTAACAACTCACCTTACTTTTGCCTAATCTATTTAGGGTTTGTTAACATTTCACAAATGCTTGCGACAGAGAGCATTTTTTAGCTGATGCAAGGCATGACTTATGAAGTTTAGCTATTCTAAATGAATAAGTCATAACACAGTAGCAGCAAAAAATGCTCCTGTCCCATAGGGTTATGGCTAAAACCTCCCTAAACTTCGTTATGAAACTTGACAAGGGAATCGCCATTGTCTACGTTTCATGCCTTGTTTATGTCGTTTGAGCTAATAACGCAATGCATGGTTGAAATGTCAACAAACCCTCTTTGTTTTAGGAATTTTCTATGCCACGTACATTCCCCTGCCCGCGTTGCGGTGAAGCCAGCACTTGGGAAGGTAATCAATTTCGTCCTTTCTGTTCGGAACGCTGCAAATTGATTGATCTCGGTGCTTGGGCCAGTGATGAATACAAACTCCCGACTCAGGATGCGCCACAAGCAGATCAAAAACGCAATGAAGATGATTATGAAGATTAATCATCTTCATTCTTTCAACCATTAGAAAGTTTTTCCCCAATCCAGATTGATGCATTTTAATAAAAATTTACACATTTTAGATATGTGAATTACATCACAGTAATTTACTTTTTTTTGACCTTGTGCAAATCTTAACTCAAACATTGTAATGAATAAAAATAGCAAATAACTCACGACAACTTATATCTCATACTGGTCCAACCTTAATCAAAATTTTATAGGGATCAGTTTGTTTAATAAAAATATTTAGACTTACTAGGATGTAATAATGAATCAATCTATTCCTTATCAGCTCAGGGTTTTAGTCACTCAAATTGATCCAAATCTAGATGCCAATTGGCAGCTCAGTTTACAAACACTTTTTTCCACCTGCACTGCTGAAGACCATGAAAATATCTGTCAGCAGATTTTGCAACTCAAAAAGATTCACTGGAATCGAAAAGAGCACAGTTTTTGTTATCTTGCCAAGCATGACATCCATCTATTGGCAGAAAAAATTCAAGATGCGCCCATGAAAGTGTTAGTCAAAAGCATTGCCAATTCTTTGGAAAAATTAAAACAATACCAAGATATCTATGCCATCTCCGACTATTTAGAGAATATGCTCGGTCAGATTAACCGCATCAATACAGAAGATGACTTTGATCTACAAGAACAGAAAAAACAGGTGTTAAAAGAATTCATCTATGCCTCTGCACATATCATTTTGCAGAAAGAAGTCATTCAATTACCCGCCAATCAAAGACATATCAATACAGATGTCATCAAAACCTTTATTACTGAAGTATTTTTGAAACAACAGCTACTCAAATATTCCTTTAATATTATTCGTTCTCATCAGTTACGCGAAGAAAAGCCACATATTCTTAAATATTTTTTATATCAACAGCAAAAAACAAAACAGCTTGATATTGTTAAAACGTCTCAATATATCTTTGCACTCGCACCGAGCAAAGAAGGTATCGCAAATACTTTTTCAATTCGACGCTTTTTGCAGGAAGAAAAATTTGAAGCTTGTGAAAATATTTACTTCAATGCTGCTTTTTTAGCTTTAGACCAAATCGAAGATGAATCACAGCATCAGCAATTCCGATGGCAAATGGATCACATCATTACGATTGATAAACAAGTCAATCACTATGTCTCTGATATTGTTCGTCATATCGAGCTTTATGCCAATAAAACCCTGATTCCCTTTTTGATGGAACCACTCAATCCCCACGGCGTCTTTATTGAGAAGCTAGTTGAACAAAGACTGATTGATTTTGAACAGAAACTCTGTCTCAATATTCTTGAACCGATCGCAGATGCTTTAAAACATGCAGTGCATCATAGTGATGAATGTCATTATCTTTACATTAGCGTCAAACAAACCTTGGATGATCTGATTAGCCATTTTATTGCCTTTCAATCACAACCTTCAATTATCTTAAATAAACAGGTCAATCTATTTATCGCGCGACTTAAATCCTACGCCACATTATTGCAAAAACGCCATAGCGATGTATTTACCGTGTTTTCTTATGATGACTGGAAAAAGCACCATACAGCAGCATTAGAGCCGACCAATATTCTCAAAGACTTAAGCATTAGTTGTTTGCAAGAATATAAAGATGCATTTTCAGAGTTAAAAGAGAATCAGCGTCAACTGAAACAAAGTGTGTCTTTTCTCAATAAGCTACTAAATAAACCACAGAAAATAAAAGATAATATTATTAAGTTAAAAGAGAAAACCTCACAGATCAAAAGACATGCCCATCAAGAAATTATTCGCATTCAACGGCGCTTTCCATCACTGATCGTGTATTTAGAATTTGAATCACTGATTTCAATCAATCATAAAGAACGGCATTATGCCTTCCCGACAGGAGACAATGGTATTACCCGTCTACCAATTTTGATTCAGATCCCAGAAGATAAAGCATCTTTTGATCTACAAAGTATTTGTAATAGTTTGAATTTTGATTTGAACTTAGCCAATCAAAAATGGCTAGAAAGCATTTAGTCAGCAATAAAACAGGCTTAACCTGTGTATAAACACTAATTTATACACAGGCTCAATACCCAATTAACCCGCTTTGCTTGCCACAAAAGGATTGAATTGCTTTTCATAACCGATGGTGCTCATCGGACCATGACCTGAGATAAATTGCGTTTCATCTGGCAAGCTAAAGCATTCGCGTTGAATCGAATCTAGTAGCTGTTGGTGGTTGCCTTTTGGGAAGTCAGTCCGTCCAATCGAACCTTTAAACAGTACGTCACCCGTCCACAATAAGCCATGCTTGGCGTTATAGAACATGACATGGCCTGGGGTATGCCCTGGGGCAAAACGAACCTCAAACTCGTCCTCACCCAGCTTTAATACTTCACCACCTTCGAGCCACTGATCAACTTTTACAGGCTGTGGGATTGGAAAACCATAACGTGCCGAAACTTCCTGAATCATGTCTAACCAGAACTGGTCTTCTTTATGCGGACCAATCACAGGGATCTTCCAAGCTTCAGCCAACTCACCGACTGCACCTGCATGATCCAAATGCCCATGGGTCAACCATAGTGCTTTCACTTTTAAGCCCAAAGTTTCTACTTCTTTTTTAAGTACCGCAGCATCACCACCCGCATCAATCAAAATCGCTTCTTTGCTTTCACTGTCCCATAAGATTGAACAGTTTTGGGCAAATGCAGTAACAGGGACAATTTTGACTTGCAACATAGAAACCTCTGGCGAAATAAAGCGTCGATTCAACGATGGGCTAAGGTATGAGTGAGTGCATCAAGATTAGCCTGAACCAGACTGGCAAGCAAATCTATATGCGCCTGATCCGCATTCAAGGCAGGAATATAGGCATATGCCCCACCACCCGCATGCTGGAAAATTTCTTTATTCTGCATTGCCAACTCTTCCAGCGTTTCCAGACAATCGGCTGAAAATGCAGGACTAATCACCTGTACGGACTGAACTTTTTGCTCGCCCCATTGTTGCAATAGTTGGTCGGTATACGGTTTGACCCACTCTTGCTTACCAAATCTTGACTGGAAGCTAATCGCCCATTCATGCTCTTGCAGATGTAAAGCCTCCGCAACGAGACGCGCAGTCATTCGACAACGATCAGCATAAGGATCACCTTTATCGGCATAAGGCTGAGGAATACCGTGGAACGACATGAGTAATTTTTCAGGTTTTCCATGCTGCAATTGATAATTTAATACGCTATCTACCAATGCCTGTATAAACAGAGGATGCTGATAATAATCCTTAATCAAGGTAATGCCTGGCAAATGACGTTGCTGGGGAATCCATTTGGCAAAGGCATCGTATAAAGGTGCAGTTGAGGTCGCAGAATATTGTGGGAACAGGGGTAGTAAAATGACATGCTCTTGTGGCGTTTGCGCCAGTTGATCAAGTACATCATGAATACTGGGTTGACCATAGGTCATTGCAGGGACAACGCTAAGCTCAAACTGATGATTTTCTTCTTGTAGACGCTGCTTAATCAGCAGTGTTTGTTCCAATACAATTTCACGCATTGGCGAGTCATTTGACCAAACCGAAGCATAAGCTTCAGCCACACGTTTTGGACGAAAGGTCAGGACAAATAAGTGCAGGATGATCCACCAAAGCAACTTGGGAATTTCAATCACACGCGTATCTGACAAAAATTGCTTTAGAAAGCGTCTTACTGCTGGCACAGTGGCTGCATCTGGTGTACCAAGATTGGCCAGAATCACAGTCACTTTTGGTTTTTGTGTTGCTAACATAGACCGCATCCGCTTTTCATTGAGTTCATTCAATTACTTTAGCAGTTTTAAGGCTTTTTTCTAAATTGGATTAATGCATGGTCTTAAATTGAAAAACCCGATTACTGTCCAAAACATTACTTTCCAATAATTTCTGCCCTTTTGCTGTCAGTTGCCACAGCATACGCTGACGATCATCACGTCCTGTCGGCATGATCCATTCATTTTGACGCATCTGCAATTTAATTTCATGCAACGCCCGAATATTGACTTGAGCACGAGAAACCGCATGTGCTCTTGGCATCTCTTTGCGTGCATCCTCCAAACCCGTTTCATTTAGATATTCATTCATGCGTTTAGAAAAATATTCTTCAGGTGTTGGAATGACAAAAGCCGAGCCCAAAACATTCAGTAATTGTGCCCACGTCATTTTACGATGCGGTTTAACTTCTTTGAAATTACCATCTTGATAAGCATGCATGCGGTACTCAAAAGAATACAGTTCATGCATCGAAACTTTAGCAACATTGGTCAATGGATCTGTTTCACGATTACCGAGCTCTGTTTCCAGCTGTTTGACTTTGGCTCGCAATGCATCAATTTCATCACGTAGTACCTGTGTGTTTTGCGGACGCACCCAACCCACGACAGGATAACGCTCTAACATCTGCGGCATACTTGAACGCACTGCCAACTCTAAATCTCTTAATGTGCGATAACAAAAGACTTGGTCAACTTCATGTTGAAGCTGCTTTCTAAACTCTTTAAATTTTTCTTTTAACTCAGATTTATGATCATGCAATTTTGTATCACGCGATTCCGGATCTTCATGCATAAATACGATGACGGGCTTCTGTTTGGTCATCGCATAAATATATTCCAGATGCATATAGCCCACACCTGAAACCGACTGCTCGCCATATTGGCTACCCAAGAGAATCACCACATAATCACAATCATCAATTTGACGACGGGCAATCGAGGTACTTAAAGGCGTACGTTGCTCTAAACCCCAAGACAGGAATCCCATTCCCACAAGAGTTTGTGCCAAAACCGCTCGCTCCGGTTGCATTTCATTGCCAGAGGTAGAAATAAAGACTTGATAACGAGTATCTTGCATAGGCGAAGCCCCAATTCATTTATCAATAATATCAAGTATGCATCTTGATTTTTATTAACAGCTAACCCCAATAAAATATATAAAACTGGCTCAATTTAGATATGAGAAACACCTAGATCGTCCAAATTTCTAACTTTCCATGTTAATTGTTCTGGTATAAGGTGCTGAAGGACTGATTGCAGTGCGACAGCATTGTTACCACTGACATAACATTCAATACGTGTAATATTATGACGCAATTTGTCACATAATAACCCATTTTTAATTAAAATATAGGTTGTTTGTCGTGCAACTGCTTGTCCAGAATCAATTAATTTTAATTTTTCTGCAAAAATCTGATGAATCGCTTGTTTTAGAAATGGATAGTGCGTGCATCCCAACACTAAATAATCAGCCCCCTGCTCAACCACAGGTTGAAGTATCTGTTGCAAGACATTTAAACACGCCTGACTCATCTCCTGACCCGCTTCTACAAACGGCACCAAGTCTAAATTCGTCACTGTTAAAACATTAACCCCAGCAGGCTCCGCAAATTTAGCGATGACATCTTTAATCAACTGACCGCGAAAGGTTGCAGGTGTCGCCAGTACTGCTACAACTTTTGACTGGGTTTGGATCACTGCGGGTTTCAATGCAGGCACTAAACCAACAATTGGAAATCGTTCACCATAATGGTCACGTAAATAATCCAAACTAAATGCCGAAGCTGTATTACATGCGACTACCGCAATTTTGCAGCCTTGACGATACAGCCATTCAATCGCTTGAGCGGTGAGCTGGCGGATTTCCTGATCGCTACGTGCCCCATACGGGACATGTGCCGTATCTGCATAGTAGATAATCCGCTCATTGGGTAAATGTCGGGCAATCTCCTGCGCAACCGACAATCCACCTACCCCTGAATCAAAGACACCAATAGGCGCATCTGATGACGCATGTGGCATAGGATTGAGTAAAAGAGGCATCGATTGAACAGCTGTCATACACACTTAGGCATTGGTTTATTCGCTCTTTTAAGCTTAAACCTCAGGTGCTCAAATGCAAGACCAAATCACCACTTTTTAGTGTTAAAACCGTCTCGCCCTGCGCATTTTCAGACAAACTGCCGTAGTTCACGAGATGATAAAAACTCTGACGTTGAATCAAGGCATTCATACCAAAGCGAACATGTACATAGGGCCTTAACTCACCGTCATATTCACGCATAAAAATGGGATGTTGCTCATCAACAATCACCACATCCTGATTGATCGTCGTCAGCTGCAAATAGGTTTTACCTTCGATTTCCACCTGATCTGCCTGATTAACGAGCAAAGGCTCATCTTCGACTTCAATTTCAATCTGTTCAACTGGGGTTTTAAGATAGAATTTGCCATCTTCTTTCCACAAGACTTTGCTAAACAGGTCGAGTAGCGCTTGTCGTTTGACCAATTGACCTTCGTGCCACCATTCGCCATTGGCTTTTATGCGTAGATCCATTTTGCCGCAATGCTTTGGATGCCACTGCTCCAATGGAGGAATTGACCTTTTGTGACTTTGCTGTACATCTTTTATGTATTGTGCAATGTCGATTAAGTTTTTATCATCAGAAAACATGATTTTTCCCTGATTTTCTAAAGGGTTTTGTGGAGAATCATTTTCATTTATCATAGTTTATGCCTTGATGACGAGAAAATATGACCGCTCAGCCAATTGGCGAGACCAAGGTTTAAAACTATACTAGCCCAAACGTTTGCGAGCACATACTATCATTTGTGTTCGGCAATTCAGAACACTCATGGCAGCACCGAATCGCAATATTACGGTTGCCACCCTTAAAAATATGAGGAGTCCTACATGGAACACATCGAACGTGAAGCGATGGAGTTTGACGTAGTGATCGTTGGCGCAGGACCTTCGGGTTTATCTGCTGCGATTAAAATTCGTCAATTAGCGATTGAAAACAACCTACCTGATCTTTCTGTATGTGTTGTTGAAAAAGGCTCTGAAGTAGGTGCGCATATCCTTTCTGGTGCTGTACTTGAACCACGTGCCATGAACGAATTATTTCCGAACTGGAAAGAAGAAGGTGCGCCACTGAATGTCCCTGTAACAGGCGACGAAACATATTTCTTATTGTCTGATAGCAAAGCACAAAAAATGCCGCATTGGATGGTGCCTAAATCAATGCACAACGATGGAAACTATGTGGTTTCTCTTGGTAACGTTGTTCGCTGGTTAGGTCAAAAAGCCGAAGAACTTGAAGTTTCAATCTTCCCAGGCTTTGCTGCCGCTGAAGTGCTTTACCATGAAGATGGTACGGTAAAAGGCATCCAAACAGGTGATATGGGGATTGGCAAAAATGGTGAGCCAACCCATAACTTCACACCTGGCTATGAACTGCATGCCAAATACACATTATTTGCTGAAGGCTGCCGCGGCCACCTTGGTAAGCGCCTGATTGCCAAATACAATTTAGATAAAGATGCTGATCCGCAACATTACGGTATCGGCATTAAAGAACTTTGGGAAATTGATCCTGCAAAACACAAACCAGGTTTAGTGATGCATGGCGCTGGTTGGCCTTTGTCTGAAACAGGTTCTACTGGTGGTTGGTGGTTATATCACGCAGAAAACAATCAAGTTACCATGGGCATGATCGTAGATTTATCTTATGAAAATCCACACATGTACCCATTCATGGAAATGCAACGTTGGAAAACACACCCAACCATCAAGCAATTCCTTGAAGGCGGCAAACGTATTTCATACGGCGCACGTGCTGTGGTGAAAGGCGGCTTCAATGCATTGCCTAAACTCACTTTCCCGGGCGGTTGCTTAATTGGTGATGATGCTGGTTTCTTGAACTTCGCAAAAATCAAAGGCTCTCACACAGCAATGAAATCAGGTATGTTGTGTGGTGAAGCAGTCTTTGAAGCGATTGCGGCGGGTGTTGCCAAAGGTGGTGATCTTGCGATTGCACGCGTACTCGAAGGCGACGACCATTTCGACAAAGAGTTGACCGCTTATACTGACAAATATAACAATTCTTGGTTAAAAGAAGAGTTATATCGTTCACGCAACTTTGGTCCAGCGATGCACAAGTTTGGTCAATGGGTGGGTGGTGCATTTAACTTTATCGATCAAAACATCTTTAAAGTGCCATTCACTTTGCATGATCTTAAACAAGACTTTGCCGTGCTTAAAACAGTGGATGCTTCTACGTTTAAGCCAAACTATCCAAAACCAGATGGCAAGTTAACTTTTGACCGTTTATCTTCTGTATTCGTATCCAATACCGTACATGAAGAAAACCAGCCTGCTCATTTGAAGTTAACTGATCCTTCAATTCCAGTGAACGTGAACTTACCGAAATGGGATGAGCCAGCTCAACGCTACTGCCCTGCAGGTGTTTACGAAATCATGGAAAATGATGACGGTTCTAAACGCTTCCAGATCAACGCAGCCAACTGTGTCCACTGTAAGACTTGTGATATCAAAGATCCATCACAAAACATTACGTGGGTAACCCCTGAAGGCGGCGGTGGTCCAAACTATCCGAATATGTAATTCAAAATAAAAAATCCGAGTTTAGACTCGGATTTTTTTATGCTTTTGTTTTATTTGGCTGAAATGACAGTTAACCCTTCTGCACCAAATAACGATATTCCGTATTGCTATTTTCATCTTGGCTTTCTTCTTTTAACACCAACTCGTGTCCGAGATGCATACAAAACTTTGGAATATCCCATGATGTAGACGGATCTGTGGCCAATACTTCAACAATATCGCCCGACTTGGCTTTGCGAATGGCTTGATGCAACATCATCACAGGTTCAGGGCAACGTAAACCTCGCGTATTGATTTGAACAGCAGGAAGTTTTGGTTGTTCAGACATCATAAAACTCAAATATTCGAAGATTCACATTTTAGCATAAACCGCTCATATAAAAATCATCAACAGTGTTTTGAAAAACTGTACGTTTTTTACATAGTATTATTGATGCATATCCGCTTTATCTTCGGTATGATGAAAATCATCTAATTGATATAGAGAGTCTTTAGGAAAGATCATGGTCGAGGAATCCAGTCCATCGTGGGGTATGCGTGGCTTAAGAAAATGGTTAGGTACCGCACCTGAAACCCGCGATGAATTACTCAAGTTAGTTCAAGACTCACGTCGCTTTTTAGAGCCAGATACTGTTGCTATGCTTGAGGGTGTTCTCGATCTGCCAGCAACCAAGATTCGAGAAGTCATGACGCCGCGTACAGCGATTATCAGCTTGCAGGAAGATGATCAATTACTTGATATTCTGCATGTGTTGATTGATTCTGCACATTCACGCTTTCCAGTATTCTCTGCGGATCAAACGGATAATGTCGTTGGTATCTTATTAGCAAAAGATCTATTGCCCTTCTTAACCGAGCGCAATGTCAAAGTCGATATTCGTTCATTGATGCGTCAGCCTGTATTTGTACCTGAAAGTGCACGTTCAGACCAAGTGTTGCGCATGTTGAAAAATACCCAAACCCATATTGCGATTGTTATCGATGAATATGGCTCGACTTCTGGTTTGGTTACCCTCGAAGATATTCTCGAAGAGATTGTCGGTGAAATTGAAGATGAGCACGATATTGCAGATGAAGAAGCACTGTATATCGTCCCAGACAATGACCCGACCACAGCCAATACTTGGATTGTGCAGGCACTTACACCAATCGAACACTTCAACACTATTTTAGATGCAGATTTTTCTGACGATGAAGTTGAAACTATGGGCGGTTTACTGCTGCAAGAGATTGGTTTAGTGAGCGATTTACAAGGTCAAACCATTGAGCTTGGCGATTGGCAATTTACCATTATTGAAGCAGATGCACGCACTATCCATCTGATTCGAGCTGTCCGTCAATGAGAACCTATTTTGAGAAGCTGTTAAATCCATCTCAAACACACACTCAGCTTCCTTTTATTTTCCCCCTATTGATTGCACTGATTTCAGGTGCAATCTTTAGTTTGGCTTTAGCCCCTTATTACTTTTGGTGGCTTGCGATTCTGTCGCCTGCACTATTGTATGCGGTATTACGTCAACGTAGTCCACGCCAAGCTTTTGCGCTCGGTTGGGCCTATGGTTTTGGTTTATGGTTTGTCGGCGCGTTCTGGCTGTATACCTCAATCCATACCTATGGCGATACCAATGCCTTTCTAAGCATTTTGATGATTGTCTTTATGGCAGCCGCAATGGGCTTATTTACCGCATTTCAAACCTGGTTGTATCGTCGCTTTTTCCCAGAAACACCGCTGACTTTCGCGCCACTCTGGGTGTTGTTTGAGTGGGCCAAAACTTGGGTATTCACAGGTTTCCCATGGTTATTTGCAGGTTATGCCTTTACTGAACGCTTACTCGATGGCTATGCACCTTTATTCGGGGTCTATGCCGTTTCATTTGTCGTGATTGTATTGGCCTGTGCCTTGGTTGAGATTTTAAACCGTCGTTGGTTCTGGGCCATTCCTTCTGCACTTCTCGTATTAGGTGCTTGGGGCGCTGGTTTTATTCAATTTGTGCAGCCTAAAGCAGCAAAGCCGCTGAGTGTTTCACTGATTCAAGGGAATATTCCGCAAGATCTGAAATGGCTTACTGAATATCAGATTAAAACTTTAGAAATCTATGCCACTCTGACGCGCGCAGAATGGGGCCGTGATCTCATCGTTTGGCCTGAATCATCAATTCCAATGTTCCAGACCGATATTCAAGAGTTCTTAGATGCAATGTCGGCACAAGCCAAGAAAACCGATAGCGCTTGGGTCACAGGTATTCCCTATTGGGATCTAGCCAAATCGCAGCAAGTGGGTGAGCCGTTATATTACAACAGTATTATGGCATCGGGTAGCGACTCCTTTGGCTTGTATAAGAAACAACGTTTAGTACCGTTTGGCGAATATATTCCATTGTCAGGCATGCTGAAATGGGTACTGCCTGCGATGCAGAACGATGTCAGCATGAGTGGTTTTTCACGCGGTGAAGCCAATCAAAAACCGCTGACTGTAAAAGGTCATGCACTGGCAGCCGCCATTTGCTATGAAGTAGCCTATCCAAACCTGACCCGTCGTAATGCCGCTAATAGTGACTTCTTAATCACCGTGTCAAATGATGCATGGTTCACGGGGACGGCGGGACCTTGGCAACATCTACAAATGGTACAGATGCGTGCCAAAGAAAATGGTCGTTGGTTTATTCGTGCCACCAATACAGGTGTGACCGCATTTATCGATCAGCATGGTCATATTGTTAAACAGGCGCCAATGGATCAAGAAGCCGTGTTACGTGGCGAATTACCTGCCATGCAAGGGCAAACACTCTACAATCGTTTAAGTGATTACCCAATCTTGATTTTCTCATTGCTTTTATTAATCGTAGGCTGGATCTATCGTCCACGTAAAGTTGATATTAGCTTCAAATCACGTCGATAAATTACAGTAACTTTGTGCCCAGAGGAACATCAAACTCTGGGACACAAAGCGCGACATCCCCGTCTGCATTATGAAAACCTGTCACCAGACATTCGGACTGAATCGGTCCAATCTGCTTTTTCGGGAAATTCACCACAGCAACCACCAATTTTCCAATCAAACTCTCAGGCTGATACAGCTTGGTAATTTGTGCACTGGATTTTCTGATCCCCAGCTCTTCACCAAAATCCACCTGCAAAATATAAGCGGGTTTTCGCGCTTGTTGAAACACTTCCGCTTGAATGATTCTACCCACACGTAATTCAACCTTGGTAAAGTCATTCCATTCGATCTGTTGCATGCTTTTTCCTTTTCTCTCTTTTTAAGCCCAGTTGCAGCATAGCGAATCTATCCGACTCAATAAATACGCTTATTTTTATTTTCAATTGAGCAACTTCATGCTAAATTAATTTTGCTGATCATAAAGCCGTAAACGTTTACGTTAATCAACGTGCCAACATATCTCCAACAAGGCTTGGAGCTATTTGATCAAGATATTTTTATCTTTGATCAGGCACTGGCGTTTGTTGGTTTACGGAGTAAAAAATGCAGAGTTCAAAATCTTCTTCTTTTAATTTTCAAAAAATTCCTAATCGTTACGCATCCATTGTTTTACCCTTCTTCTTGTCCATTATTATGACTTTTATTGTGTCTTGTATTAGTACGCTCAGAAGTATGGGTTTTGAGCAGTTCTCTTTTGCAACGTGGATGTCGGCATGGGGAATTTCTTGGCTGATCGCATTTCCTGTGCTGCTCTTGGTGCTACCTATCGTGCGTAAAATGACAATGCTCTTGGTGCGACCAATTTAACTTTAGACCATAAAAAAACGTAGATCTTTGGTCTACGTTTTTTTGAATATCTTCGGCTTAGAAATTAATCGATAATTGCACCGATAAATACGCCACGAGACTCGATAAAAACAGCATCGGAATATATCGATAGGCTTTAAATACAAGCTGTTCATATTTAGAAATCAGCTCATGGTTATCCCAGACACTGGTTTTTAAGGCACTTAAAAAACACAATACAAACCATGCACTCAACATACTCAGTGCAAAAAAGCCGATCATGATTTGACTACTTCCTTCTGAAGCTTGCCACAATGTTAAAGCAGCTTCACTAAAAGGCAATAAACTTAAAATGAGCAATACAGATTTAAGCATTGCCCAATGAAACTGATTCAGTTCATCCAACATAAAGAATGCTTTCATCTGATTTCTCCACATCTTTTTTCAATGGCTTTAATTTATTATGCAAAGCTTTGATCTAAAGAAATAGTCTATTTTTCTGCATAATTTCTTTTTCTTGTAACTATCAAATATGGGAATAATTCTTATTATAACTCTCACATATTTAATATTTTATTCATTTTATATTTTTCAAATAGTTATGTTATTTTATTGAATTAAGAAACATTATCACTTCACTCTCTATTTATTTAATACAAAAGTGAAGTGATATTTTATTCAAGCATTATGGCTGATAATAAATATCCGCATCATTGCCTTCGCCACCTTCTTTACCATCCGCGCCAAACGAATATAAATCAAATGCACGACCTTCACGACCTGGGATCACATACTGTAAATCATTCTCCCAACTGTCTTTTGGATAGCCACCTTTGACATAACCACCCGGTAACCAGTTCTTTGCAGAAGCAGGTTGATTCACCAACGCATCTAGACCACCATCTTGCATCGATGGGTAACGACCATTGTCCAACTTATATTGATCTAAAGCACCCGCAACACCTTTTAAGGTAATACTGGTGGTATCCACTTTGGCCTTTTCACCACGACCCATCACGTTCGGAACGATCAGTGCAGCCAAAACACCAAGAATTACAATAACAACCATCACTTCAATGAGTGTAAATCCTGAGACCCGATTAAACCGAGCAGCGCTCGGTCGGGTCGTAAGACGAGAAGCTATGCTTCGAGTGGCAGGATTCAAGCTTTGTTCAACATTGTGCTTATTCATTGAATTATTCATATTCATCTCTTACATGTCACTCATTAAATCATATTGTTCATATTAATAATTGGCAACATTACCGCAATCACAATCACCAATACAATTGCTGCCATAAAAATCAGCATCAAGGGTTCGAGTAACGCCAGTAATGTGGAAATAAAGGTAGTGACCTCACGATCTTGCATGGTCGATGCCCGATCCAACATCCGATCCAGCTCACCAGACGCTTCACCACTTCGAATCATTTGTACCATCATTGGTGGAAAATAACCGCAACGCTCCAATTGCGTTGCCAAATTACCACCTTCTGTTACACGCTCCATCGCCACTTCAATCGCATCACGAATCACCCAGTTATTACTGACTTCAGCACCGATACGGAGGGCTTCAACCAAAGGCACCCCTGAACGGGTTAGAATCGATAAGGTACTGGCAAAACGTGCCGCATTTATACCACGCGAAAGTTTACCAAATAGTGGCAGTCTGAGCGTTAATCGGTCAAATGCATAATGTCCTGCCGTGGTTCTTAAAAAACGGGTAAACAAGATCATCGCGATAAAGGCCAGAATAAGCATGCCCAACCAAGTATGTCGAATAAAGGCACTGGCTTTCATCAAGGCAACCGTAATCCAAGGTAAGGCTTCTTTGCTTTGTTCAAAGGTCTTGACGATTTCAGGTACGACATAGGTCATCAAACCCATCACGATCCCGAAAGACATCAGCATCAGTACAATCGGATAGATCATTGCACCCTGCACTTTCTTCTGCATGGCAAAACGATTTTCGGTGTAGTCCGACAACTGATCTAAGATTAAATCAAGATGGCCTGAGCGCTCGCCTGCAGCAACGGTGGCAATATACAGTTCGGGAAAGCGTCCCGATTGCTGCATACTTTTCGCCAGTGAATGTCCTTCCAGAACCTTAGAGCGTACGGCAATTAATAGGTTTTGCACATGTGATTTTTCACTTTGTTTACTCACTGCACGCAAGGCTTCTTCCAATGGAATACCTGCAGCAACTAACACAGAAAGCTGGCGGGTCATTAATGCCAAATCATAGGCACTAAAGCTTTTTTTAAACCATGAACGTTGTTGCTGTTTGTCTTTTTGCTCAACCGCATCGACTGCAATGGGTGTCCATGCTTTATCGCGTAACTGTTGACGAATTTGGCGTGCAGAATCCCCTTCCAGCACACCTTTATGTTGCTTTCCTGAGGCATCAAGCGCAGTAAATTGATAAGCAGGCATGGTTCTGTTCTAATTGTCCCAAAATAGTTGTTGTTACCGTTGCATCCGTGTTTGAAGTGAAACCTGAGCGTTTCACAAGAAATTCATCGACATAACACTTCGCACTTTAGCATAATTCCATGACATGCAGTCATGCCATTTTACCCATGAATGAAGCCTATATGCCTAGCCAAAATTCTAACGCTATTCTCTACCGTATTCGAGTCGCGATACCCGTCTATGTGTATGACACCTTTGACTATACAGTCAGTGCTGAGCAATATGCACAGGCACAAATCGGTGCACGCGTTGCCATTTCTTTTGGGCGGCAAAACCTCGTGGGAATTATTACTGAAAAAGTAGATCCTCACGAAGTATTTACAGGACAATTCAAACTTAAGGCCATCACAGAATTACTCGATCAGGAAACGATTCTAGACCAACAAGTTTTAACTTTGTTGACATGGTCAGCACAATATTACCAATTCCCGATTGGTGAAGTGATGCAAAGCGCTCTACCTACCTTATTAAGACAAGGGCGTGCCTTGGATATTCTGTTTCATTTATGGAAGATCATTCCCCATGATGATCCCAATACCTTATTAAAACGTTCACAAAAACAATATGATGCTTATCAGGTTCTCAAACTGCATCCCAATGGCACCACTGAAAATGTGCTCAATCTAAGTGGTGTAGAAACCTCAACCCTAAAAGCCTTGGAGAAAAAGGGCTTGGTTGAATGCTGCCTTGAACCGCATGATTTTACCCCAACGCCCGTACAACTGGCGCAAGTACCTTTGACACCGAACGAAGATCAAAAGAAAGCGATTCAACAGATCCTCAAAGTGCAGCATCAATACCAAGCATTTTTATTGGATGGTTTGACTGGCAGTGGTAAAACTGAAGTCTATTTGCAAGTCATGTATGAGGTATTAAAACAAGGTAAACAGGTGCTGGTACTGGTACCTGAAATTGGCTTAACCCCGCAAACGGTCGCTCGTTTTAAGTCACGCTTTCATTGTGATGTTGCCTTACTACATTCAGGCTTAAATGATTCAAAACGCATGCAGGCGTGGCAACATGCGCAAACGGGCAAAGCCTCGATTATTATTGGTACACGTTCTGCAATTTACACCCCACTCCCTCAGCTGGGTTTAATTATCTTGGATGAGGAACATGATCTCTCTTTTAAGCAGCAAGAAGGTTTTCGCTACCATACCCGTGATGTGGCCCTATATCGTGGACATTTGCAGAATTGCCCCGTCATCCTCGGCTCTGCCACACCGAGTATCGACAGTTATCACTTGGTAGAATCGGGCAAGTTACATTTGCTTGAGTTAAATCAACGGGCGGGCGTGGCGGTACTGCCAAAGATGCATGTCGTAGACTTAAAAATCGCAAAAAAGAAGCACGGACTCAGTCAAACCCTGATTGAACAGATCAAGCATACTTTGGAGCGTAAAGAACAAGTGCTGATCTTTTTAAATCGACGCGGCTATGCACCGATCCTGATGTGTGAAAGCTGTGGTTGGCAAGCCAACTGCCCACATTGTGATGCGCATTTTACTTTGCATTCACAGCCCTATCATTATTTACATTGCCATCACTGCGGCACCATCAATCGCCTGCCTGATCATTGTCCTGCATGTCAGAAACAAAGCTTAAAAACCATTGGTGCAGGCACAGCAAAACTTGAAGAACACTTACAAGAGTTATTCCCACACCATGAAGTGATTCGGGTCGATCGTGACAGTACCAGCAAAGTGGGTAGCTGGCAGAAAATTTATGATCACATTCAGCAAAATAAACCCAATATTTTGTTGGGTACACAGATGCTGGCCAAAGGTCACCATTTCCCACATGTGACGCTCGTTGCGATTTTAGATATTGATGCAGGCTTGCTCAGTGTTGACCCGCGCGCGCCTGAACGTACCGCACAACTGATTGTACAGGTCGCCGGCCGTGCTGGTCGAGGCGAGCATAAAGGCAGTGTCTATTTACAAAGCCTACGCCCCGATCACCCGATGTTGACCACTTTAATTGAGCATGACTACCGTACAGTCGCCAAACAAATGCTGGCTGATCGTAAAATCGCACTCCTTCCACCCTATCGCTATGCGGTATTGGTTCGGGTTGAATCTAAAGATCGGGATTATAGTCAGCAATTCTTAGCGGATATTGCACAACAATTACGGACAATGGCTGGAGATTTAGTCGACATTTGGGGACCGATTCCCGCACCGATGGAACGTAAAGCAGGCCGTTATCGTGCACATATGGTGATTTTGTCTAGCGATCGAGCAAAACTGCATTTTTATTTGCGCCAATGGTGGCAACACGTCGTACACTTACCTCGCCAGCATCTACTAAGGCTATCGATTGATGTTGATCCGCAAGAGTTTAATTAGAGGCTTAGTCTGAGCGTGTTCAAGTCATCGAACGTTTTCCAATATCATCTTTTTAGATCATATTTTTACAGACGACTCATTTGAGTTAGTCTAGACAAAATAGAAAAATTTGAGGCATTCAATGTCTTTACTGCTACCGATTATTTTTTTACTGGCTGCGGCTTTAATTCTTGTTCCATTAGCAAAACGCTATGCCGCCAATACTGTTCTGGGTTATCTGATTGCAGGACTGTTACTTGGCTCCAGTGTTTCGGGTCTGATTGAAAATCCTCAGTTCATCGAGCAATTGCTACATTTTGGTATGATTGCAATCATGTTATTTGTCGGTTTTGCTTTTCGACCACAACAACTTTGGCTCGAGCGTAGAGGCATTCTAAAAAACAGCGGATTACAACTCCTAATCATTACTCTTGTTGTGATTGGCGCATGTTTTTTACTGTTTAATGATGTGCTAACCAGTCTGATTCTCGGATGTGCTTTAGCGCTATCCGCAGTCGCTTTACCATTACAACTCCTAGAAAAAAAACAGCAACTCAATAACAAATTAGGACAAGCGACTTTAGCAACCTTGCAATTTCAAGCCTTTGTTGCCGTCATCTTGATTGTGTTATTTCCATTACTTGAAGACACTGCTTCTACACGGCATGGCATTGCCTATTTTGCAGCAATCATCGCGACATTTTCAGGATTATTCTTAGCCAGCCGCTATTTAGTTCGTCCGGCATTCCGTTTTTTAGCCCGTAAACACAGTATTCATTTGATTCCTGTCCTCAGTTTACTGGTCTTTCTTTCTGTCATCCTCATCATGGATATTTTAAATATCCATATTCTAATTGGTGCATTTCTGGGAGGCTTATTACTCGCAGAGACAGAATTTAAAAGTGAAGTTGAACGCATTCTTGAACCCTTTAAAGATGCTGCAACAGGTCTATTTTTTCTGGCCATCGGCTTGGGGCTTTCACTGCAACCCCTTATCCAAACACCATTATTGATCATCGCATCAATCTTTGGTTTAGTTGTGATCAAGGCTGCTGTTGTTACAGCAATCAGCTATTACCAACAACGTCATGCCAAGCTCAGTACCCTGTTTGCAATCATCTTGGCTCAAAGTGGTGAACTCAGTTTTATTTTACTCAAACTGGCAGAAAGCGAGAACTTGCTGACCAAAGATCTTCTGCAACTGACCTTACTCATTGTATGTGGTTCAATGCTAATGACCCCACTGCTGTATTGGTTATTTGATTCAAAAGTTTTACCAAAATTGCAGAAGAGGGTGTCAGTACAGATTGACGATGTCCCTCAACACCCGATTCTTATTTTGGGCTTTGGCCGTTTTGGACAAGTCATCGCACGGGCCTTACACGCTCAAAGCAAACAATTCAGTGTCATTGATAGCAATCAACCCGACGCTGATTTTATCGAACAATATGGGCACCGTTTCTTTGATGCCGATGTCACCCAAGTCGAGAACTTACGTGCTGCAGGCATTGAATATTGTAAATTATTGATTATTGCAATTGATGATGTTGAAGACAGTATGAATCTGGCGCGGCATCTACGTTTGAACTATCCAGATTTAACCCTGTTTGTACGAGCACGTGACCGCCATCATGCGCATTTACTCAATGATTTAGGCATACAACATATTTGGCGTGAAACCTATGCTTCATCGTTAAATATGGCACAACAGGCATTGATTGAAACGGGTCTCTCCGTTGAAGATGCACATATTCAAATTGAGCGTTTTAAACAGGACGATGAAAAGCTGCTCATGCAGCAACATTGGTCCCATGATCAACAAGATGTCCTTGAAAACTATCCTAGTGCGATTGCAGAGCTTGAGTATTTGTTTGAAAACACAAAAACTTTAAGATTAGATCGCTTGATCAATGATCAAAACACACAAAGTGATGCAAATTCCCTCAATGAAACATCTTGAGTTTTGGCAAACTGACACCATTATTGACTGCATAACCATGCACCTTTTTATAAAGCCTGAAGTGCTTTACAAGGCAAAGCGTTGCTTTGTTTTCCCCTTAGGGGGTACTGGAGAAAAATATGTCTGATTTACGCCAACGCTTTTTTATCGAAGACTGCCCTGTTCGCGGTGAAGTAGTGCATTTAGAAGAAGCGCTTCAAACGATTTTGGCGCAACGTGAATATATGCCTGCGGTACAAAGCCTGTTAGGTGAAATGCTCAGTGCAACAGCCTTACTTGCCAGTACACTCAAGATTCGTGGTCGTATTAGCTTACAGATCCAAGCAAATGGAACATTTAAATGGGCCATGGCTGAGTGCAACCATTTAGGTGAAGTTCGCGCATTGGCGGATTACGAAGAAGATCCTCGTTTCGTTGAAGGTAGCGACAGTCGTACTGTGCTTGCGGCTTTAACCAATCCAGTGCTGTTCATCAACATTGAACCTGAACACGGCGAACGCTATCAAGGGATCGTTCCACTTGATCAACCGACCTTGGCAGGTTGTTTGACACAGTATTACGATTTGTCTGCACAGATCCCAACCCACATTGTATTGGCAACCAATAACCAACGTTCGGGTGGTCTATTGATTCAATTACTTCCTCGTAATGATGAAGAAGAGCAAAAGTTGGTTGATGAAGATCTATGGCCACGTTTGACCATGCTCACTGAAACCCTTAAGCCGGAAGAGCTGACTGATCTATCAGCAAATGAAATTCTCTATCGCTTGTATAACGAAGAGGAAGTGCGTTTGCCTGAGGTCGAACAGTTAAAATTTGGTTGTACTTGTTCCAAAGAACGTTGTGCCAATGCCTTGATCCAAATTGGTGTTACTGCAGTCCATGAAACACTGGAAGCGCAAAACCCAATCCAAATGGATTGTCAGTTCTGTAATACACGTTATGAATTTACAGCAGAAGAAGCTTTAGGTTTGTTCGGTGAACATTTAAGTTAATTGACTAAATGTTAAAAAATAAAAAAAGACGGACTTCCGTCTTTTTTTATTTTGTATTAAGGTCTATGCGCTAAAACAATTTTCAAATCTCCCAATAACATAGACCTAAAATTTGACTTATGAATTACTTCGAATACTTGCTGTTTATCATCAGTGTGGTTGTACTGATTGCCACGCCTGGTCCTGTGATGATTTTGGTCGCCAGTGCTGGCCTTAAGGGTGGCTATAAAAAAGCACTAGAGACAATTTTTGGAACCAACCTCGCCTCTTTAATCCTGATTTTTATTTCCGTACTCATTCTCAAGGGTTTTCTCACCATTGATGAAAACTACCTAAAAGCCATTCGCATATTAGGTTGCCTTTATATTGCCTATCTGGGTTATAGCATTATTAAAGAAGTGCTTCAGGCACCACATCCAACTGCCATCCAAACTGTGTCAGCACAAAGTGGCGGCTTTAAAAAAGGCTTTCTCGTGGGAATTTCCAATCCGAAAGATATTATTTTCTTTTCGGCTTTTTTCCCGCAGTTTATTAACATCTCATCGAATATCAATTTCAGTTTAAGCCTACTGACTGTGACGTGGATTGTCTTGGATTTCCTAACCCTGTCTTTGGTGTATCTGTTCTTTCGTAGCCTATCTCAAAGCAGCATCTATCCGAAGATTCTGGGATTATGTGGTGTTCTACTGATCTTGATTGCCCTTTATGGACTGGTCGATACCTTTATATAAAATTGACATCAAGTCCACATTAAAAACCTTAACGATGTACATTTTTAGCCAAACAGAACAAGTCTTATACAATCGAATCCATTGAAATCTCTTGGATTCGTTTCATAATAAAACAAACACATCATTATATTTATTATAGATCATGGCAAAAAATTATTATGAAGAGCTAGGTGTTTCAAGAGACGCCTCAGCAGATGAAATCAAAAAAGCCTATCGAAAATTGGCACGTAAATATCATCCTGACATTAGCAAAGAAGCCGATGCTGAAGCCAAAATGCAGGCGATCAATGTCGCCTATGACACGTTGAGTGACAGTACCAAAAAAGCTGAATATGACCAGATGCTGGATCATCCACAAGGTTTCTCTAATTTTGGACAAGGCAATCAAAGTGGTTTTGACGGTTCACAATTCTATCGCCAAAGTTCAGGCGATGGTACTGACTTTAGTGGATTTGAGGACTTATTTGGCCGTTTTGGTTCTGGCTTTGGTGGAGGGCAGCAACGCTCTCAGCGTCAACAACGTAGCTATCGTGGTGAAGATCAGCACGCCAGCATTCAAGTTGATTTAGATATTGCCTATCACGGTTCAACCCAACAAATTACCCTACAGATTCCGACTTATAACGTTTATGGTGAACCTGAGGTACAACGTAAAACCTTAGAGGTTAAAATTCCAAAAGGAATGAAGGAAGGTCAACAAATTCGCTTAAATGGTCAAGGTCAGAGTGGTATTAATGGCGGCGAAAATGGTGACCTATACATTGAAATCCAATACAAAGACACGGATAGAATTCGTGTCGAAGGTGCCGATGTGTATCAAACCATTGATGTCAGTCCTTGGGAAGCTGGTATAGGGCAAAGCATCGAGCTCAGTACCCCTGCTGGGCAGCTCAAAGTTAACTTACCAAAAAATGCCAAGAATGGGCAACAACTGCGTTTAAAAGACAAAGGCATTCCAAACAAAACTGCGGGACATTTATACCTGATTATTAATATTGTTTTACCGCCAGTGCACAATGAGCAAGAGCAACAGGCCTACCAACAATTTGCCGATGCCTTTGCTTCATTCCGACCTCGCGCCTCATAAGGAGTAAGATCATGACAACCATTCAATACAAAGAAATTCAATATGACGGTCATAGCCAAGTTGAAATCATTGATGAACAATTGGCACTTGATCTTGAGCACTTCGCTGAGGCATGCGGTCAAAGTACCGACTGGGTGTTAAAACTGATTGATTACGATATTTTGCAGATTTCTGTGGAACCGCAAAGCTATCAGTTTATTGGTGAAGATGTCAGTCGGGCTAGACGTGCTTACCGTTTACAACGTGACTTCGATGCAAGCTTATCAGCCGTAGCGGTGATGCTGGATTTAATCGATGAAGTGCAACAGCTGCGTAAACAGCTCAAGCATTTTCATTAAGCCATCCTGTAAATGACCAAGCCCATCCTATTTCAGCTTGGTCATTTTCTCCACTTCTTTCAGCGTTTGCTTAATCGGTTCATAATCCAAAAACCACAACAGATTAAAATTACGCTGCCGATGCTGCTGTGCCAGTAAATCAATCACACTGCGCTCACCGCGTCCAACCAAATGCTGTCGATAAAAATAATACAGTAAAAATACTGTGCTCATCAGCATCACACCCAGCATGATCCAGAAGCCAACAGGTGACTTCAGCCCAGGGATAAACTCAAAGTTCATACCATAGACCCCAGTCAATAAAGTCAGTGGTGCAAAGATGGCGGTAATAATCGCCAAGATGCGCATGTTTTCATTGGTTTGATTGGCAATAGCAGAGAAATGCAAATCGATGGCCGATTGAATGGCATTTCTTAAGCGCAAAGTATGCTTTTGCACCCGCTCCACATGACTCATCAAATCGTTCAGACGTACCAACAGAATATCTTGCGCTTTGTGCTTATGTTCACCGACCACATGATGATAATTATCGACCAGTTCATCTCTAAATTCCTGCAGCGTTTCGATCTGCTCCTCGCAGAGATTTTCGATTTGCTGAAAGGCCATATCTTCATGGAACAATTGATGCCATTGCTTAAAACGACGATTGCCCTGTAAAAGTTGTTGTTGCCAATATTCAACCCGACGCGTTAACGGCGTGCGTAAATTCAAATAACCATCAATCATGCTATTCAATAAGCGTAGGCATAAATCTGCGGGGGTGCTGGCTAACTTACGTGGTTTATTCTGCTCGGTACTCGGTCGTCCCATAATGGTCTGAATACGCTGAATATAGCTCTCTACCGCCTGATTGCCCTGCTCTCTCACACTCACCAAAACCGTGGGGGTTAAGATAAAACTCATGGGTGTGGTCGCCAAACCAAAAACACTTTCATGCGATTCTAAAGCACTCTCATTTGCCAAAATCTGGTCATCTGGGCTAATCAGTTTGCGGAATACCAACAGGTCATATTGCTCCACCGTATCAAATGCACAAGGATGCTCGATATTCAGTAAATCCCGCAAATGGAATTCATTCAGTACCAATTCTGTATGCTCATAAATATTCTTCTGCCAAGCCTCTGTATGATTCACCAGATCTTGTCTAAGACTATCCACCCATAAAAATTCAAGCGTATGTTCTGTTTGTTGTTCCGCACTGATAAAAATCGTATTTTCACTGTTATGACGATAAAAATAATAAAGTTGCATAGGACAATAGAGATTAGAATGGCGATAGAAATGCTGCCACGAAGCCAGATAAAAAGCTACGGCTATTACAGGACTGAAACGACATCCAATAAAAAAGCCTCACATGCACAGCATGGAGGCTTTTCCGAATCTCAGGAAGATTACACTTCTTTCTTTTCAACCACACCATATTTAAGGGCTTGGTCAAGTTGCTCTTTGTCCAACGCATTATCCCATTTTGCCACCACGATTGTGGCACAAGCATTACCCACCAAGTTGGTTAATGCACGGCATTCTGACATAAAGCGGTCGATACCCAGAATCAATGCCATACCTGCGACTGGAATTGCAGGAACAACCGACAGTGTCGCAGCCAGAGTAATAAAGCCTGCACCTGTGATGCCTGCTGCACCTTTAGAGCTCAGCATCGCGACCAATAGAATCGTGATTTGTTGCGTGAGGGTTAATTCAATATTACAGGCTTGGGCGATGAACAATGCCGCCAATGTCATGTAAATATTGGTACCATCAAGGTTAAATGAATAACCCGTTGGAATCACCAGACCAACCACCGACTTTTCACAGCCCGCTTTTTCCATTTTTGCCATCAATGACGGTAATGCTGCTTCTGATGAGCTTGTTCCGAGTACCAACCAAAGTTCGTCTTTAATATAACGAATCAGATCAATAATCGAGAAACCATTATAGCGAGCCACTGCGCCCAAAATAATAATCACGAACAGCAAAGCGGTAATGTAGAAGGTCGCAATCAATAACATCAAATTACCGATTGAACTGATCCCATAAGCACCAATGGTAAAGGCCATGGCACCGAATGCACCAATCGGCGCAAACTTCATCAACATACCGACTAAGGTAAATACTGGCGTAGTGAGCTGCTGTAGAAAATCTGTGACTGGACGACCTAAATCACCTGATTTTGCCAACGCCAAACCAAACAATACCGCGACAAACAGGACTTGAAGAATTTGACCGGATACAAATGGACTGACCAATGTATCTGGAATAATGTTCATCAAGAAGCCGGTAATGGTCGACTCATGTGCTTTGGCAGCATATTCATCAACTTTGGTACTGTGCAAGCTACTTGGATCAATATTCAAACCGTGACCTGGCTCAATCACATTCCCGACAATCAATCCTACGATCAAGGCCAAGGTTGAAAATGTCAGGAAGTAGATCATGGCCTTCGCGGTCACCCGACCTACACTGCCGAGGTTTTTCATGCCTGCAATCCCTGTCACAACAGTCAGGAAAATTACAGGAGCAATAATCATTTTAACTAATTTAATGAAGGCTTCGCCGAGTGGCTTCAAGCTTTCACCCAA
This sequence comes from Acinetobacter sp. NIPH1876, assembly GCF_022808535.1. NCBI lineage: Bacteria > Pseudomonadati > Pseudomonadota > Gammaproteobacteria > Moraxellales > Moraxellaceae > Acinetobacter > Acinetobacter sp. NIPH1876. The sequence continues at coordinate 98,117 of NZ_JALGBR010000007.1, read as the reverse complement.
TTCTGGGAAGAAATGACCTAACAATATCCCCGCGACAATCGCGAAGATCACTTGCACATAGAGAATCTGATAAAACTTTGGTTTCTTGGGAGGCTGTTGGTCATCTTGACCTGTGGCGACATGATCGACAAGCATGTGCGATATTCCTTCATATTGAGATGAACAAATAGACTTCCGACTGTCTATCTAAAACCACATAAACGCAGGCAGGCACGGAAATTTGGGGAATTCTACGTTAATTGTGAGGCACACAATTAAAGCATTAGACTAATGTCTAATATCAAGAAATTTTATGTTTATAGTTTTTGTTTTTTATGTTCTTAACAATCATTCACTTAATAAAAAAGCGCATTGTTAAAACAATGCGCTTTTTTTAAGCAAAATGCTTGCTAGCATTAAGCTTGTTCAATGTCTTTCATTGTCAACTTGATACGACCACGGTTGTCGACATCAGCAACTTGTACTTTAACGTCCTGACCTTCTTTTAATACGTCAGTCACATTCGCAATACGCTCATTTGAGATTTGTGAAATGTGAAGCAAACCGTCAGTCCCTGGCATGATATTGACGAATGCACCAAATTCAACGATACGAATAACTTTACCCGCATAGATTGTACCTGGTTCAACTTCTGCAGTAAGCGCTTGGATTTTCGCAATCGCAGCTTTCGCAGCCGCTTTAGTTTCACCAAACACGCGTACAGTACCGTTATCTTCGATATCAATCGCCGCTTTAGTTTCTTCCGTAATCGCACGGATGGTTGCACCACCTTTACCAATCACGTCACGGATCTTATCAGGGTTGATGTTGATCACTTCAAACGTCGGCGCATGTGCGTTGATTTCTGAACGTGCACGTGAAATGACTTTGTTCATTTCATTCAGGATGTGCATACGACCAGCAAATGCTTGGTTTAATGCCACTTCCATGATCTCTTCAGTGATCCCTTCGATCTTGATGTCCATTTGAAGTGCAGTAATACCGTTGGCAGAACCCGCAACTTTAAAGTCCATATCGCCCAAGTGATCTTCATCACCTAAGATGTCAGAAAGAACTGCGAAACGCTCACCTTCTTTAACCAAGCCCATTGCGATACCCGCAACTGGTGCTTTCAATGGTACACCAGCATCCATAAGTGACAATGAAGCACCACATACAGAAGCCATAGAAGATGAACCATTAGATTCAGTAATATCAGATACGATACGAATCACGTACGGGAAGCGGTCAGCCGCAGGAAGAACAGCTTGAACACCACGACGTGCTAAACGACCATGACCGATTTCACGACGTTTAGGACCTGATTCACGACCCGTTTCACCTACAGAATATGCTGGGAAGTTGTAGTGCAACATAAAGTTGTCAGTTTTGGTACCAGAAAGCGTATCAACCATCAACGCATCACGTGTATTACCCAAAGTCGTTGTAACTAACGCTTGAGTTTCACCGCGTGTGAATAATGCAGAACCGTGCGCACGACCTAGTACACCAACCTGAACGTCAATACCACGAACAGTCTTGGTATCACGACCATCGATACGCGGCTTACCAGACAAGATGTTGTCACGTACAGTACGGTATTTAAGATCTTCAAATAATTCGTTTACTTCATCCGCAATACCAGTTTCGTCATTTTCAGGAACAAACTGTGCAACTGCTTCTGCATAAAGCGCATCAAGTGCTGCATAACGATCTTGCTTTACTGCAATCGTATATGCTTCAGAAATTTTCGCTTCAAAAGCAGTTTTTAATTGCTCAAGAAGTGCTTCGTTTTTGCTTGGCGCAACCCAAGTTGATTCAACTGCACCTGCTGCTGCTGCAAACTCTTTAATTGCTTGAATCGCAATTTGCATTTCGTCATGACCGAAAAGAACTGCACCCAACATTTGATCTTCTGAAAGTTCTTTCGCTTCAGATTCAACCATAAGCACAGCAGATTCTGTACCCGCAACCACAAGGTCAAGATCAGATTGTGCAAGTTGTTCAAAGTTCGGGTTAAGTACGTATTCGCCATTGATTAAACCAACACGCGCACCACCAATCGGACCACGGAATGGTGTACCTGCAATCGATAATGCAGCTGAAGTACCCAACATTGCAGCGATATCTGCATCCATCGTCTTATCCGAAGAAACAACAGTCGCTGTCACTTGGATTTCGTTGAAATAACCTTCTGGGAACAATGGACGGATTGGACGGTCAATCAGACGTGAAATTAAAGTTTCAGCTTCAGACGCACGGCCTTCGCGCTTACCGTAACCACCAGGGATACGACCAGCTGCATATTGTTTTTCTTGATAGTTAACAGTTAACGGGAAAAAATCTTGACCCGCTTTTGCTTTAGGCTGAGCCACAACCGCAACGAGAACAGTCACGCCACCCATGGTAACTAAAACTGTATTTGCTTGACGTGCAACACGACCCGTTTCTAAAACAACTTGGTGTTGACCAAATTGGAATTCTTTACGAACGATATTAAACATTGACATGTATTATATTTTCCTAGTTTTATTCTAGTGAGACCCCTAAGGTTTGGCATTCAGACTACAACTGCTGTGTAGATAAATGACAAAGCTTAGAAGCCATCGCACTAGATCAAAATTTTAAATAAATTTAAACACAAAGAAGGAGCGAACAAGCGCCCCTTCTAAAGTCATCTAAGATAAATTAGATGAAACTCTCTTTTCAGCAATAAAGCATAGCAACATGCGAAATAGCGAAAACAAAGTAAAATCGAATTAACGACGTAAACCTAATGCGCCGATCAAAGCAACATAACGACCGTGATCTTTACCGTTTAAGTAGTCAAGTAATTTACGACGTTGGTTAACCATACGGATCAAACCACGACGGCTGTGATGGTCGTGTTTGTGTTCTTTAAAGTGACCTTGCAAATCATTGATTTGAGCAGTCAATAAAGCAACTTGTACTTCAGGTGAACCAGTGTCGTTTTCAGCACGAGCAAATTTAGCGATGATCTCTGCGCGATCAGTGTTAGTTAAAGCCATTCGATTTCTCCGAGATGCTTACAAAAATAAAATGATAATGATCAGTTGAAACCAACCGACTGCCGTGCATCACTACAGCAAGGCGCCCATTTTAAGTGATCTATCGCTATATTGCAAAATTGTTTTATATCTGCCGGCAATTCGGCAGCTGACAGCATTGAACAAAATAGGCACACTACCCTTGTTCTGTTTTCAATTTATGACAGAGAAGAAAGAAAACGAAAATATTGCGAGGGAATCGTGAAAATTTTATCAACCAATACCTGTTATGTACCACATGACTTAAATCAAGTGATTCGCAGTAAAGAAGAAGTCTCAGCCGAATCGGGTGGTATGACTGAGAGACAGATTCAAAAGATATGGAACAGTGTTGAAGGTCTATATAAAACAGGCAATTATCCACTCATTACTTTATGTTTACGTCGTCAGGGGAAAATTCTTTTAAATCGTAGCATCGGCTATGCGCAAGGCAACTCCCCAGATGGCTTAGCAACCAATGCCAAAATCGGCAGCCCAGATACACCAGTCTGCCTGTTCTCTGCATCCAAAATGGTCACGGCGATGTTGATTCATATGTTGGATGAACGTGGTGAGCTAAATTTACTTGATCCGATTAGTTATTACATTCCGGAATATGGCGTGAATGGTAAACGTCGTGCCACGATTTTCCATCTACTCTCCCATCGTGGTGGTATTCCACGTATCGACACTGAAGTCACACCAGAACTTCTGTTTAACCAAGATGATATTTTAAAACTGCTCTGTGCCGCCAAACCCGTTTCTCCTTCAGGGACTCATCTTGCCTACCATGCTGTTACCGCAGGTTATATTCTGGGTGAAATCGTTCAACGTGTAACAGGTCAAAGCGTTCGAGAGTTTTTGGCTGAAAATATTGAAAAACCAATGGGCTTGGATTATTTCAATTATGGTTTAAAACCTGAATATCGCGCTGATGTTGCCTTGAACTATGCGACAGGTATCCATCCAAGTTTAGGTACAGATCATTATCTCAATCATGTACTCGGTGGCGGTCTACAGCTTGCAGTCGATGTCACCAATGATACCCGTTTCATGGACACCATTTGCCCTGCGGGGAACATCTATACCAGTGCTGAACAAGCAGGACGTTTTTTTGAAATGCTATTAAGTGGCGGAGAATATCAGGGCAAACAAATTATGAGTGCTCAAACTGTATTCCGCTCCACCCTGCCAACCTCTGGTGTTAGCTTAGATCGTACCTTATTAGCTCCAATGCGCTATGCGCTGGGTCCAATGCTTGGCAGCAACCCTGTGGGTCTATTTGGTCCAATGACAGGACAGGCTTTTGGTCATATTGGCTTCTCGAATATTCTGTGTTGGGCTGACCCTGAACGGGATATCAGTGTATCGCTCTTAACCACAGGCAAATCTGTGGTAGGTACCCACTTACCAGCCTTGGCAAAAACACTTTATCAAATCTCAACCAACTGCCCAAAGATTCCAAAAAATCAACGTCGCTCCCTATTTGCAACCGATCGTACTGAAGCCGACCTAGTTTAAGCATCCACAACCAAAACGCCGCGCATAAAAAAGCCCAAGTTAAACTTGGGCTTTTGCGCTTAGATTTATCATTATTCTTTTTTGTTGTTTTTTATTCTTTTTTCTTACACCATTCAAACCCTCTGAATGCTCATCACCCATCCTTTTCTTTATTGTTTTTAACACATATTCGCTTTCTCTATACCGACTATTCTGTCAGAATCAATTATGGAGAAAAATAGCATTTCTCTTATCTCTGTGTAAGAAAAAACGTACAAGTCTGTATAACATTTAACTTAATAATAACAAAAAATTGTCAGACAAGAAGATTTATATTTCTTCCTTTTATTTGAAGACGCAATTGAAGTAAAACCAATGCAGATTTTTAAAGCGTGAATATTCACCTATGCTCAAAAACCCTAAATAGTATATGGATTATCTTGATTTTATAGTGAATTTTGACATGAAAATAAAAAAGCCCTGTAGTCTCTCCCAAAACTACAAGGCTTAGCGGCTGTAAGTTTCCTCTTTTATCACTTACTTCACTGTAAGTTCGCTGTCATACGACGTTATTATTATATTTTTGCGATTTACCTAGCTTTCCATGCTAGGCTCTTTGTGTGTACATAATCTCAAAAACCTTGCGCTTGCTCTAGCGACAATATCTCGAATCCTTGTAAGCTTTTACTTACAAAATAGTGAATTCTAAAGAATAAGTTCACAATCTGTTCAAATTGATCTTTTGCACTAAACCACTACGCCGAACAGTCCGTATCGTCAATGCCTGCTGCAAAGCCTTTGAATCAGCCAAAATACTCACCACTTTTTTAGCACGGGTGACTGCGGTATAGATCAATTCCTGACTCAACAGCTTCTCGGCATGCGCATCTAAAACAATCGCGGTATGGGTAAATTCCGAGCCTTGTGATTTATGAATAGTTAAAGCAAAGGCGGTTTGCATACTGCGTGGCAGTCGATGTGCTGCAATCCACTTATTTAAGCTCGGGAAAAAGACTTCAAATTGCTGTGACTGGGTGCGATGTTTAAAACAGATTCCGATATCACCATTGGAAATTCCAAGCTGATAGTCATTATAGCTCATCATTACAGGACGCCCGATATACCAGTCTCCAACAGCGATTTGTTTGAGTTGCTGATTGAGCCAATGTCCGGCATAACGATTCAGTTGTTCAATCCCCAGTGGCCCATGTCGAACTGCAGTCAAGATTCGATAATCATCAAAGGCTTGAATCACGTTCTGAATCTGTTCGGCAGGTTCATCTGCATTGATATAAGCGTTCAAAGCATCCACATAGCCCTGAAATCCAGCCATTAACTGATGTTGATAAGGTTCAATATCCACCTCCTGCTGCTCGGGTAGATATTCCAGCTGGATCAGGTCAGGCATATCTTTATTCAAGCAAATGGCTTGTAAAGGTGCAGCCTGAACAATTTCCGTCTCTAGTTTTGATAAGACTAAATCGGGGTCGCTTAGATGTTGCTGTGCCTGAATAAATCGTGCGAATTGTCCAATCTTGGCTTCACCAGAGAAACGACGGCTGGTCTGTAGCTGGACTCGATTTTCAGCCAATGCCTGTACTTGCTGTAAATCAGCCAAAACCGAGCCGACATCAACAGAAGCCAATTGATTGGCATCACCAAGCAAAATAAGTCGGCATTGATCTGGGACTGCCTCGAATAACAGGGTTGCCAAATTCAAATCCAGCATTGAGGCTTCATCCACCACAATCACATCATAGGGTAGAGGTTGTTTGAGATGAAAGCGTGGTATTTGTCGATTGCCCATGCCCAGTAAACGGTGCAAGGTCTGTGTGGTTTGATTACGCAACTCATCAGTGATGAGACCTGATGCTAATAATTTTGGATCATTAAATGAGTTCTGTAATGCTTCCTGCATACGTTGTGCAGCCTTGCCTGTAGGCGCTGCCATGGCAATACGAATATCGGGAATGGTCTGGTTGAGGGCTGCAATAATACGTGCCAAAGTATAGGTTTTACCTGTCCCTGGCCCGCCGGTAATAATGCTCAGACCTTGTTGCAACACCATTTTCAGTGCAGCCTGCTGGTGTTCATCGCTGAGTAAGTCTTGATAATGTTCGGTATCAACAACCTGAATCGTTTGTCGCTTTAATCGACAAATCTGCTGTGCGAGGCGTTGCTCTAGATGCCAATATCGGTATAATGCCAAGCCCTGCTGATCATAGACACACGGCGCGACTTGCGTCACTGCAATTTCACTAGAAACTGCTAAATCAGCCAGTGCTTCAATCTGTGCTGGATCAGCCTCAATACAACTGTCGCCTTGTAAACTGGCTTCAACCAGTTGTTGTAGTACCTGTGCAGCGTTAACTGATTGAGTAGATTGAGAAAATGGTGCTTGTGAGAGATAGTCACTCCACATATTTAACCATGTCATTTGTGCTGACTGATCATCAACTTGTTTGTCCACAGAGTTATCCTCAAACTTACCCACACGCTTGTCCACAAGGTTATAAACAGAGTTATTCACAAGCTAAGCTTTTGTTTAATTTAAAATCACGCACTTTATCTACACCATTTTTCCAGCTTTATCCTCAGAAAAATATCCAAGTATTGCATCCAAACGCAAGATAAACTCATCCTCAGGCTTCCAGTAGAAACAGCCTTGCTGCGCCTGCCCATTCATGCCGCGTAAATACAGATAAGATGCACCACCCAAATGCTGCTGCATCTCATAATCCTGCAATTTCACCGATAGATAACGATGTAATGCCACCAGATATAACGCCGCTTGTAACCAATAACTCGACAGCGACATACTTTCTGCAATTTGAGTAGCCTGATAATCCAGTTGCGCTGCCCCCAGATAATTACTCTTATAATCGGCGATATGGTAACGCTGACCATCGAAGTAGACCAAGTCAATTGAGCCATTCAAGTAACGGGCAGATTTAGCTTCAAGTAACTCAGGCATTTCGATGCCGTATTCCTCAAATAGCTGCTGTACCCGCTGCATCGCCAGCACTCGATCAGATAAAGCCAGATAGAATGGACATTCAGACAAGTATTGTCCTGCTGCTAATTGATTTAACTGAAAGTCCTGATTGAGTGGCGTATGTAATACTTCACCAAGCCAATCAGCAATCCATTGATACAGTTGCTGCTCAGCATTCTCTTGTTCTGAAAAATGTAATTGATACTGCTGTAACAGCTCTAACCATAAACCTTGATAGGTATTTTTAAAACGACGGCGAATTTCTTCCACCCACATGTGGGGTTGCTGAAAATCAATCTGCTCAAAAATCTCGTGCAAGAAATTGCCCGCCAAAGTCCCTTTCGGGAAATACTGTTTAATCCAAGCAATTGGCTGAGCCGTGGCTTTATCTTCCAATTCTGCAAGATTCAGTTCATCTTCTGCTTGCTCAAAATCGGTATCGATATTGGCCAATCGATCAGTGCGAGTCGCCTTATGCTTTAAATGCTGTGCCAAATAACTAAAGCTGGTTTTCCCTCGTGCATAAAAACGTTGTGTCGGTAGTGTTTGGGCCAACAGCACACGCTGTTGTTGGGTTTGTTGCATCTGTAAGGCTTGTGGTCGCTCTAAAATCAGCGCAGCATCGACGCTATAAGGATGTTGAAAGTGATCGCCTTGATTCTTCCAAAAAGCCAAGCCTGAAAACTTATTTTTATCGCCTTTTTCTGGTTCAAACACCGCATAGACCCGATGGCTGGCACGTGTCAGCGCCACATACCACAACCGGTTTTGTTCCGCTAAAGCGCGTTGCTGATGTTGATCCAGCTCAGTTTGCAGTAAAAAATTTTTATCCGCCACGGCCACCACCCGTTGCGTCCGTATTTGACCCGTCTCAGGCAACTGGATTTCAGTGGTAGAAAAATTCAGTGTTTTCTGCGCTTCAGCAAAGGCCTTATTCGCCCCCAGTAAAAACACGATTTTAAACTCCAAGCCTTTGGACTGATGAATCGTCATCAGTTGCACACCCGCTTCACTCGACAGCTTGTGTTCAAGCTCCCAATCGCGGTCACTTGGCGAATTTAATTGTTTTAAATACCAGTGATACAGGTTTTGCATCCCTTGAACATGTTCACTGTGCTGGCTCAAGAGATCTGTGAGATGGCGTAAATTGACCACGGCACGTTCATTGTCTTTACTTTGTGTGGCAACCAATTGCTGCCAAAGACCAAACTGATTTAGGCAACGCTGCCATGCCGATAAAAAGCCCTGATTCAGCCACATTTCACGAATATCATCAAACTGCTGAATATAATCACTCAAGCCTTCTGCACTTTGCTCTAAGGCCAGTAATCGAGCGAGATCAAAGCCAAATAAACGGCTGAGTAAAGCCCGTTTGAGCTTGGCTTCATCATAAGGATGAAGCAACGCCGTCAACAAGGCCCCCACATCCTGTGCAATGGCTGAATCAAACACACTGCGTTTCGAAGGTCGGTTAACCCGAATCCCCATGCGTTCCAGCACATATTGCACCTCATCCAGTTGACGATGACTACGCGAAAGAATGGCAATATCATCTTCATCAATCGCAGTCGGGACATCACCCTCTAGGTACAATTGCTGTAAATAAGACTGGTTGAGTAAGTGCTGAATCTGCCACGCCACCTGTGTGGCCTGCTCATTGCCCTCTTGCAATTGCAGCCAGCGCAAAGGCATAGGATTGAGTTGAGTATTTTCAATAAGAGCAGGATGTGGACGTGAGCCCGCTTGAATCGGGTCATAGCTGACCTGCTCACCAAAATCCATCTGGCGCTGAAACAGGAGATCCACCACTTCCACCAGCTCTTTGACTGAACGATGGTTATGAATCAACTTATACTCACGCCCCTGTTTGGCCATAATATCCTGATAGGCATTCAGGAAAGTCAGCATATCTCCACCACGGAAACCATAAATCGCCTGCTTACGGTCGCCGACCATAATCATGCAGCCTTTTTGATAACGCTGAGGATGGCGCCAGATACTGGCCAACATATCATCTTGGTCTTGGTTGGTATCCTGAAATTCATCCACTAGAATCAAGGGATAGCGTGCTTGTACAAACACCGCAAATCGTTGTCCTTGCTCGCCTTTTAAGGCTTCAGACAAGGTCTTGATTTGCTGGGCGAAAGTAGTCTCCCCTTTTTGCTGCAACACTTGCGGCAAGCGCTTTTTGACTTCAACACACAAATAGGCTTTTAAATAGACCTGTAACTGCTCAAATTCTTGCTGAGTCTGCTGTACAGCTTGAAACAGCTTTTGCAATTGCAACACACATGGATGTTGATAGAAGCCCTCGACAATTTCCGCAGGACATTTCTTAAAAATTTTTTGCCCTTCGAGTTTGTCTAAAAACTTAAATACCGCATCACGCGCATCGGCAAAATAGTCATCAAAGATCTGTATATTCTCTGGGCTGTTGAGTGCAGTTAATAATGGTGGCAAGGATTCTGTAAACAGTTTATGAAAGGCGTTGTTGCGGAAAGAAGCGCCATTAATATGCCCATAATAGGCACCCTCTAACTGGAAGTATTCAGCCAAGCTGCTCAGGTCAATCTGCTGTGCGTGCTGTTGCCACTGCTGCAACTGAGCTAAGTCAATCTCAGGCATGGCAGGGAGCTTAAATTGTGCCGAACTAAAATTCAGCGAACTTTCCACCATCCCGACAAAATGATCGACACTTTTCAGCCCCCCCACACTATACAGCGCATTGATCACTTGCTGGGGTTGGGTCTGAATCCACTCACGCAACACATCATGAATCAATTGACGGGTATAACTTTTGGCATCCTCAGTAATTTCTGCGCGTTCAATTTTGCCACTTTCAAAGGCAAACTCACGCAATAGCTTTTGGCTAAAACTATCCAAGGTTCCAACAAACAATTCATCCAATTGATCGATGACCAATTTGAGCCGTTCACAGGCATAGGCAATCCGCGGTGCAAAGTTTTGTAAGACCTGTTGTTTTAATGGATCAGACTCTTGTAATGCCTTGGCCTGAATATCTTGTTCCAATACCTCACGAAAAGGTTCTAAAAACTCAAGGATTTCAACCAGACGTAGACGGATACGCGTTTTAAGTTCTGCGGCTGCAGCACGAGTAAAGGTGGTGGCAATCACCTGATTGGGCAGATATTTTTCTAAAAAAATCCGTACCATCAAACTGGATAGCGTATAGGTTTTACCTGTCCCCGCTGAGGCTTCAATCAGATGTAAGCCCTCAAATTGAATATCGCCAATCGGCTGATAAGACACTGGTTTCTGCGTGCTCATGTCTTACTCCACCCGTAAAAATTCAAAAATCGGTTGATACAACGCATAGGAATAATGATCACAGGCATATTGCAATAAAGCGGTTGCATCTTGCTCTTGCAAAATGAACTGCCAATCGCGGTGCAATTTACAGGCTTCATTCTGAGTCATATCAAAACCCGAGAAATCCCCCGTATCATTCCAGTCCTTTAATACTTGCTTTTGACTGTCTTCAGTTAAAATCTGAGTTGCATCCAGCTCAATCCACTCATATTGCTTGCCCTTTTCTAAAGGCTTTAACACTAAGGCTGCAGGCAAGACCACAGGCTGCTGCTGTGCATCGTGCCAAAGCTGTAACCATGCATTTAAATAATGCTGTGCCTGTTGTGAACTTAGGCCTTCACAAATCACGGTCTGATCGCTAAACACCACAATTCGGCGCTTCGCTGTGGCTGCATCACTCTTGATTAGCGCCAGCCAAAGCAGATATTCCAGCCAGACTTTGGCAAAGCGCTTGGCACGTGCACTGGAAGCATCCAAACTGACCCAATCTTGGCTCAGCTGTTTCGGGGTCACACACGCGATTTGTAATTGTTTCGAGACGCGCCAAACCCGTTGCGTGGTTTCAGTCGGTGCTGGGGCATATTGCTGCAAGCGCTCCAACAAACGTTGCTGCTCTAAGCGACTTTGCTGCCAAGCACTGTGCTGAACTTTGCCAACGGGCAACTGATCTTGCAAAATACTCGGTGATATCGACTCATCCTGCTGCTGTAAAAAATACCGAATGGCATATTTACCCAAACCATCAAGTAATAACGGTTCAGATTGATCGACCAATCCTTGTGCGGTTAAATTTTCCACACCTAAGGTTTTTAAATACAATCGCGCAGGGAAAGTAACATCCTGAATCCATTGCTGGCTCTCCAAAATGATCATTTCATTCTGTTCAACAGGATAGGCGGTATTGACCCATGCTTGCCGCTCACCTTTCACCTGCTGAATCTGTGAGGCGACCTTAAACCATTGATCTTGGAAGCGCACAGGCCGATTCGAAACAAAGCCGAGTGGATCAAAAGGCTGTAACCGATGTAAATGGTACAGTGGATAAAGCTGTGCTGGGATTTGTAATGCCTCCAATCCAGCCAAGTCCGCTTCGGATAAAGGAAGACTGTCTTCAAATGAAGTCTCTCCGTCAGGGAGAGATTTAGAGGGCACTGGTTTGACAATCAAAGCCAAATGATCACGGAAGCCCTGCAACACACTGGAGGGCTCTCTGACTTCGCCATCATTGAGATCAAAGCCATTATAAAACAGCCAAACCTGTTCTTGTGCCAATAGGATGGCATCCAAAAATGCCCCTTGATCATCTTCCAAACGAGAGCGATCACCCAATTGCTGACGCAGTGCATCCATCAAATCAAACGGAATATGACTGTCCCGATTTGGAAATTTGCCAGTATCCAAGTTCAACAACACAATCAGCCGATAAGGAATCGGACGAATCTGTCCAATCTGACTAAAAGTAATTTGTCCTGTCGGTTCAACTTGTGCGGACTGGCTTTCTAAAGTGCGTTGAATTTCTTCAACAATATAAGGCAAAGGCAAGGAAATTTGACGTAATTGGGTTTCGGCATCCTCATAATAGCTGGCCAAAGTCAGCATCCGCTCTTGCTTCTGAATAATTTCACGGATTGCTTTTAAAGCCACCACATCGGCTTGTTCAAACTCTTGTACATCCTGTTTGATCCGTTGCAACCAGACCTCAACAGGCAAACGCTGTCCTTGCTCATGTGCCACCAACCAGTCTCGCCGTGCCGATAACTCGTGATAAATCTGAATCAAAATCCCAATCAGTTCAAAATCGCTGGGTTGCACCAGCGCATAACTTAAGATGTCTTGCACCATCACATGGGCTGGCACGGCAATCCCAAGCGCCAAACGATCGAGGGCAAATTTAAAACTATAGCGGTAGTCTTGGTCATCAGCACTGAGACTCTGTTTTAAATGTTCAGCATCCAACCCTCGCTTAAAACCAGCCTCACCCAATAACGCTAAAATCCGCTGTACCTGTGTGTAATCCAACCCATAACGTTGTTGGGTCGCAGCTAAATTTAACCAATCAGCAAAGTCATCCTGACTAAAACGCCCTTGGGTCAATTGCAAACGTCCAAGCACTGCACGCCAAGCATTTAAGGCATCTAACTGCGCCACCCCTGCAATTTTAACGGGTAAAAATACTTGATGTTCATTTGCAACCGCTGGAAAGACACTGCGAATTAAAGGCTCAAGCTCGGCTAGATTCGGGGTCAAAACCAGCACATCACTTGGGCGACGCGGTGTCGTATCTGCTTGAGACAGCCAATGCAGCAACTGCTCTTTTAAGACTTCGAGCTGTCGCACACTGGAGTGACAAACATGAATCTGAATTGACTCGTCCTCAGGCGCAAGTTCATATTGCTGAGCCTGAGGTTCAGCTAAATAGAAAATATCAGACTGAATCTTACCCAGTAGCGTTTCAGGAAACTGCTCTACAAAGGCATCAACCCATTTCCCCTCCTCTCCTGTTGCCAGTTGTGACAACAGCGAAAAGTGGTCACGCGCTTGTTTACCCAGACGAGTCAGTAAGGGATGCCGAGATTCTCGATTTAAAGCATTAAAACCTAAACTAAAACTGTCAAAAAATGCGGCAATTTCTGCATCACTGGCATGGGGATGTTTGGCGATATAACGCTCTTTCACGCCGAGGTCATAACGCTTTTTCCAAAGAGGATCAACACTGTCGGCCCAATATTCCTGCGATGGGTTATAGTGCAGAATCACCACATCCAGATACTGCCCCAAACGACGTAAAAATTGCAGCTGACTCGGTGGTAAATCCAGAATTGTAAATACAACCACCTGACTCGGCAGTTGTGCCAAAGCTCGTGATCGTGTCTGCTGATTGTCTAGCAGCTGCCAGAAATCAGCATCAATGCTTTGTATTTCAACAAAATCATCATGAAAGTAGTTTTGCCACAACCAACGCTGCCAAGCTTCTAATTGTTCGGTTTGTTGTAAGCTAAAGGCTGAAGTTTGTTGATCTGTTTGCGCAATCAATTGTTCGATATTTAAGGCTTTGTTCTGTCCCCAAGTCGCCAGCCAATTCCCCGCACAGGTACAATTGCTTTGGCAGCCGCGTTGACAATGACCGCGATAAATCATGTAGTTGTTAAACAGTTGTGAAACCTGCTCCGCCACCCAATACAACATACTTTGTTTTTTAAGTTGTTTTTCAGTGCCTTGTTGCAGTTGATCGGCGCTGGCATAAATCCGTTGCACAATTGAATATAAAGGGTGCTCATTCGCAATAGTATTCTGTTCGGGTTGAATAAAAGGCTGTAAAGCTTGATGAATACGCCACTTTAAAATCAAACGTGGAATATTGGCTTTCCGAACCTGTTCTTTATTCTCCAATACCTGTTGATAGGCATACCACTGAAAACCACGAATGCGTTGGTGAAATTGATAGTTGGCGGTCATGCCTTGTTGTTCCGCAATTTTTTGCGTCAGCCATTGTTCTTGTGCGGGACTTGGGACAATAAAATGCTGGGTTTTAAACACCTGAAAGGGTGAATTACTCGGCTGAGTGATTGATGCCATCACACCTTGCAATAACACGTCAAGGCGTTGACTTTGAATAACATGAATACCCATGCGTTAATATAACCCCATCAATAAATCACCATTTTGCTCTACCAAAATGTCTATCATCATCACTATACAACTTCAGATCACTATGTCACGCTAAACACACAATCCAATAAAAAAATTGTTTTGAATTTCACCACTCAATACGATTGAATGTACTATCAAGGGATAGACTTTAGGTATAACTTTATGAAAATTGAAAAAATTCCTGATGCAATTGACCCAAGTTTGAACTTGGAACAGATTCGTGATGAATGTTTGGAGCTCGCCAAGAAGCGTGCCTATTGGTCAGCGGGTGCAGCGATTGTACCGATTCCATTTTTTGATGTTGTGGTCGATTTAGGCATGCTGACACAAATCATTCCAGATATTAATGCACGTTTTGGCTTAGCACCTGAACATATCAGTGTTTATGATCCTGAAACTAAAAAAGTTCACTGGGATGAACTACGTAAACGTGGTTTTGAGTTTTCAGGTTTTGTGGTGGCACGTACTGCCATGAAAAAATCATTTAATGGTTTTTTTACCAAAATCGCCACTAAACAAGTGACTAAATTTATTCCTTTAGGCGGGCAACTTGTTGCAGCTAGTTTAGGCTATTTCATGATGCGTAAAATCACCGAAGCACATGTGCAAGATTGCTATAACCTTGCCAAACGTATTCAGCAAAAAAGTTGTAGTACCATTGTGGCTTGATACAATTTAGACCACCTCTGCACATCACTGTAAGATGTTGGTGTTTACAGTGATGTAACAGATCAATAAAAAAACCACACAAATACGTTAATATTCACTTAATTTTTTAAGTTTCAATCAAGATTGTATTTTTAATCTCCACATCTCGATGATAAATAGATGATGGAGCGTCGTTGTGCAAACTAGCCAATCTCCTTCTCGGGTCCGTTCAATTTTTAACGTGACCAGCGGGAACTTCCTTGAACAATACGACTTCTTTCTGTTCGGACTCTATGCACAAGCCATAGGTGAAACCTTTTTCCATTCAGACAGCAGCTATGCCGCACTGATGAAAACCTTCCTCGTATTTGCTGTCAGTTTTCTGATGCGGCCAATCGGTGCCTTGGTACTTGGGCCTTATGTCGATCGCATCGGTCGTCGTCGTGGTCTGATGGTAACCCTGAGCATTATGGCCTTCGGTTCATTAATTATTGCCTTCACGCCTAGTTATGCCAGTATTGGATTTGCCGCAACCGTGCTGATTTTCGTGGGTCGTTTGGCCCAAGGCTTTTCCGCAGGAGTTGAGCTGGGCGGTGTATCTGTTTATTTAGCTGAAATTGCAGAGCCACATAACCGTGGTTTTATTACCAGTTGGCAATCGGCCAGTCAGCAAGTTGCCGTCATTTTTGCAGCCGTATTGGGTTATATCGTCAGTGTAGTGTTTACCAAAGCTCAAGTTGATGCTTGGGCATGGCGGATTCCATTTTTTATCGGCTGTGCCATCATTCCCTTTATTTTCTGGTTGCGTAAATCACTGGCTGAAACAGAAGCCTTTGCCTCACGCAAAGAACATCCAACCACACGACAGATTCTGAGCACCTTAGCAGCAAACTGGAAAATTGTATTGGCTGGTGTGTGTATGGTTGCCACCACCACCACCATGTTTTACTTCATTACCGTCTATACCCCAACCTATGGCAAAGAGGTTCTAAATTTAAGCCGTAGCGAAAGTTTAATTGCCACCATTATGGTCGGGCTGAGCAACTTTATTTTGTTACCGATTGGTGGGCATCTCTCGGATAAATTTGGACGTAAACCGTTATTGATCGCCACGACTGTATTGATTTTTATCAGTGCTTATCCACTGCTCACATGGCTGACCCATACCATTAGCCTATCCCATATGTTGATGGTGTTATTGTGGTTCTCACTGCTCTATAGCTTCTATAATGGTGCTTTGGTAGTTTCGCTGGCCGAAATGATGCCAAGTTCAGTGCGAATTGCAGGATTCTCGGTGGCTTATAGCTTCGCCACCTCTATTTTTGGTGGGCTGACCCCAATGATTGCCACTTTCTTGGTACAAACATCAGGCAATAAAAGTATGCCCGCCTTCTGGCTGATGTTTGCCGCAATCACCAGCTTCATTGCCACCTTAATTGTTTTCCGCCAACAACGGCGTACAGCGCTACAATTGGCAAATAACCATTAATTTAAATGCAGCACAACTCAAGGCAGATTAATCCGCCTTGAGTTGTTTTAGAATTGCTTTTAATACTTCAATTCGCGCTGAATACTTATCATCGGTTGCAATCACATACCACGGTGCATAATCCGTATTGGTTCGTTTAAACATATCTGCTGCGGCATTAAGATAATCATCCCATTTGTCACGGTTACGCCAATCTTCTTCAGTAATTTTAAAACGCTTATGCGGTGTTTGTTCGCGTGCTTTAAAACGTAGCGCTTGCTCATCTTTACTAATTGCCAACCAGATTTTCACAATCACGGTTTGGCTATCTACTAAGTTTTCTTCAAAGCGGTTAATTTCGTTATAAGCACGTTGCCACTCAACTGTAGAAGCGAAACCTTCAATCCGCTCAACCAATACCCGACCATACCAAGTACGGTCAAAAATGGTGATCTTGCCACCATCATTCAATTTGCTCCAAAACCGCCACAAATATGGACGGCGTAACTCATAACGCTCAGGGGCTGCAATAGTATGAATTTCATATTCTCTAGGGTCGAGTTTTTTCACGATGCGCTTAATCGCGCCGCCTTTACCCGCCGCATCCATCCCTTCAAAGGCGATCACCACTTTACGCTCGTCATAACGTAACTTATCTGCCACTTTTTTGGTGAGCTTACTTAATTCGTCTTTATAGTCTTCTTTTTCTAAACTGGCTTTTTCAGGTTCAAGTAAGGCTTTGGGTATCGCAGCTTGCTGCCATTTCTGCGTGACTTTGGTTTGATGCTCAGGCAGCTCTTGCAAAGTCTGTAGTAAATACTGAGCAAAACATTGATCACGGTGTTTTTCATCTTCACCATCGACAATATACCAATCATCGGTAAAGCGCTGACTCAAACCTTGTAAGGTGTCGTACTGCTTTTTGTTACGCCAATCCAAACCATGCAATTTATGCCAACGCTGCTCAGAAGCGTCTATCTGATCCAAACGCTTTTGTAGCGATTTCCAAGATAAATCAAACCAGACTTTGACGATATGAACGTGGTTATTTTGCAGATCATGTTCAAATGCCCGCATTTGCTCAATGTAAGCATCAAATAAATTTTCATCCAAAGGGTTGGACACATGCATCGCGGTAGTTAAAAGGTCGCTATACCAGTTACCAAACATCACCACGATTTGCCCTTCCGCAGGAATAAAACGGGTATAAGACTGCCAGAAGGTTTGATTATTTGACAAGAGCTGAGGAGCATCCGCTTTCACACGTAAATAACGAGGATCTAACCATTCTCGTAATTGTTTAACCGCCTCACCTTTACCAGCAAGCTCAATTCCACTCACTAAAACCAGTACACTTTTGGCATTTTTCTTATCACGGCTATTTTTTAAGGCGTATTGTGCTTCAATCAATTCTAAAGAAAGTTCATCTTCATCACGCAATTCAAATACTGGCTGTTGTTTACTCATATATTGCTCTAAGCGGCTAATTATTAATATTAAAAATGAGTATAGCCAAAACTAGGTTGATCCCAGAAAAACCCTTGTACAGTTTCTGTAGATTCATTTAGGTGTACTGTTATAGTGACCAATTATTAAACATTTAGAGTTTATGCTGTCATGGTTCTCCGTTATGATGCAGCCTATGATTTTACTGTTTTATTTTAATTAAGTTTATATATGTCAAAACTCTCTGCCTTTGATGATCTATTACTCCAATACAAAGCTTTTAATTATCATAATGATGCTGTGCTTGAACAACGTTTACATGAAGTTCAAACCTGGATGAAAGAGCGTATTGCGCATACTCACCAAGAATTTTTTGCTCGCCCTAAAAACCAATTGATGGCACAATACTTCCTCAAACGCCTCTATGGTGGACCCGATTTCGATGCTTTGGCACAACAAATCGAACGTTTATTAAAATTCGCACATAAAGTCGAAAAGTTTGTCCCTGAAAATGGGATTAAGACAGGAACCAAATCCGTTAGTCTGGCTGTGTTAGCGACTCAATTAGATGAACAAGTTGCACAGCAGTTATTAGCCGACTATCCTGCCGATACGCCACTTACCGATGAGATCATGCGCGATACGTTGGTTAAACTTGATCAAGGTGAAGTACGCTATGAACAATTACGTTTACTCGATGAGTTGGGTGTAACACTCGATAAATATATGCGTTCAACCATGATGTATGCGACCTTTAAAATGTGTAAAGGCTTGGCACATAAATATAAATTCGACGGCATGTACGAGTTTATCCAAGAAGGTTTCGATGCAATGAAACCAATGAAATCAGCTGCTGTCTTTATTCAAACCTTTACTGAAAAAGAGCGTGAGATCATTGATCGCGTTCATGCAGGACACCCGAATCCATTCCGCAATTAATACATGTCTCACTCTCTGAGCTATTCTCAAGTAGCTCAGAGCACGCTATTTATTCAAATCAACAACGCGATTAAAAACACTTTTGAGAAAGTGACTTTCTGTATATTATTCATAACAATTACATGTGAAAGCCTGTAAAAAAATACAAAATCTGTCATCATGCTTGCTGATTCGTGCCGCTAGAGCGAAAGTTTAGGAGAAAACTATGTCTAACGAAAACCAACAGCCCACCCCAGAAGTTGAGCAAAACCCAAGTTCAGACAAAGTCAGCCCTTTCTTAAACACGCCCCTTCCACAAGGCACACCTCAAGGTCAGCAGCAGCCTATCCAACAAGGTGCAGTACAGACCTCAACAGCTTCAATCCCAAAATATAACTTACCGCGTGGTGCCAATACTGGCAATGTCGGTGCAACCACACACTTTGGCTATCAAACCGTAAATAGTGATGATAAAGCACAAAAAGTTGCAGAAGTGTTCCACTCGGTTGCTAGCAAATACGACATCATGAATGACCTGATGTCATTTGGTATCCATCGTATTTGGAAACGTTTTGCCATTAATATGTCAGGTGTTCGTCGTGGTCAACACGTGCTGGATATCGCAGGGGGTACAGGCGATTTAGCGAAAGTATTTAGCCGTGAAGTCGGTCCTCAAGGTCATGTGGTTCTTTCAGATATTAATGAATCCATGTTGAATGTGGGGCGTGATCGTCTTATTGATGCAGGCTGTACCAATGTTGATTTCGTACTGGCCAATGCTGAAACCCTCGAACCATTTGCAGACAACAGCTTTGACCTATTGACCATCAGTTTTGGTTTACGTAATGTGACCGATAAAGATGCGGCACTCCAAGCCATGTACCGTGTCTTGAAGCCAGGTGGTCGTTTACTCATTCTCGAATTCTCCAAACCTGTATTTGAACCATTTTCAAAGCTCTACGATCTTTATTCATTCACCGCATTACCAATTATGGGCAAATTAGTTGCCAATGATTCTGAAAGCTATAAATATCTTGCTGAATCAATTCGTATGCATCCAGACCAACGTACCCTCAAAGGTATGATGGAAAATGCGGGCTTCCAAAGCTGTGATTACCACAACTTAACTGGTGGTATCGTTGCTGTTCACCGCGGATTCAAACTTTAAGGTTTAAGATATGTGGTCGATTTTAGCACTCGGTGCAGTCGAACGTATCATTCATCATGTGATTGATTTGGATGCGATCACTCGTATTCAAATCAATCAGTTACAAGGTCAATTATTACGTGTTGTGATCGATAGTCCACAACTCTCGGTTGATGTGTTTTTTGATGAAAATAGAGTTCGCCTAGAACCGACCGTGACGGGACAGAGTCAAACTTCTTCTATTTTTGAACAACGCCCATTTGATCCTCAACATAAAATCACGGATGCAACTGCAACACTCCATGTTGAAAATGTAGTGGAACTGGTTAAATTATTGCTCAGTGATATGGATCAAATTGGTAATATTCCACTGCAAGGTGATTATCACTTATTGCAAGATATTCAAAAAATTATGCAACAGGCTGAGCCTGATCTCGCAGCGCATTTATCGCCATGGATTGGCCCTCAATTGGCACATGAGTTGGGTAAAATTCAACGTGTGCCGAAGCAGTTGAAACGTTCACTACAAAGTCATTTATTTTTTGTTGAAGATGCCTTAAAAGAAGATAGCGGTTTATTTGCCCCACGTTGGCAGATGGACGATCTCAATCGCGAGACACGTCAACTCAATCAAGAGCTTGATCGTCTACAGGCAAAACTTCAACAACTCAATGCTCAATTCAATCCATCCAAACACCCCACACAAGACTAGGTAAGACTTTATATGATTCCGCATGTTACACGGTTACTAGAACTCTGGCGTATTGCAGCACACTATCGCCTTGATACCTTGTTCCCTGCGGAAGAATTACCAGTAAAAGCACGTCATGCATTAAGCCTAATTAAAATGCATCCTGCGGCTTGGTCGACTCGTGAGAAAAAGAATCCGCTTAAGCTGAAAGAAGCCTTAGAGGATATGGGGCCCTTAGCGATTAAGCTCGGCCAATTGCTGTCTACGCGTCGTGATTTGATTCCACCTGAAGTATTATCACAGCTGGTATTATTGCAAGATCGCGTCAAACCTTATGACACTCAACTCGCAAAACAGCGCATTCAAGAATCGCTCAAAGCAGATGTATCAACCTTATTCTCACGCTTTGATGAGCAACCGCTTGCCGCAGCCTCGATTGCCCAAGTACATACCGCCGCTTTACATGATGGCCGTGAAGTGGTGGTAAAAGTCACTCGTCCCGATATTCGCAGTCAAATTTTGCAAGATTTTGAAATCTTGGCGTGGCTAGGGGATTGGCTAGAGAATCGTTTAGAAGCAGCGCGTGCGCTGCATCTGACTGAAATTATTCAAGACTATCGTCAAATCATTTTAAATGAGCTTGATCTCAGTTTAGAAGCGGATAATACCCGCCGTATGCGCCATTACTTTACGGGTTCAAGCATGATGTATGTGCCTGAAGTCTATATGGACAGTAAAGATGTGATGGTGGCTGAGCGTATTACTGGGGTCCCTATTTCTGATACGGCCACTTTTGATCGTTTAGGTATGGATCGTGCGGATCTGGCTGAAAAGGGTTTAACCATCTTCTTCACCCAAGTGTTCCGCGATAACTTCTTCCATGCCGATATGCACCCAGGCAATGTCTTTGTTGAAACCATTAACCCAAGCAATCCACGCTTTATTGCGTTGGACTGTGCCATTATGGGTGAATTGTCCAAGCATGATCAAATGACGATTGCGCGGATGCTACTGGCAGTGATGAATAGCAACTTCATGCAACTGATTCAAATTGTGCATCAGGCAGGCTGGATTCCACCGGGTACAGATCAAGATGCCTTATCACGCGAAATGCGCCGTACCGTTGGTCCAATGGTATCCAAACCAATGGATCAACTCGATTTTGCAGGCATTTTGATCCAAGTGATGGATATTGCTCGTCGCTTCCATTTAGAAATTCCACCGCAATTGATGTTATTGCTGAAAACACTGGTACACGTTGAAGGTCTAGGGACTGATCTCTACCCGCAACTGGATATCTGGAAACTGGCAAAGCCGATTCTAACCGAATGGGTCAAAGCCAATATGAACCCCGTCAAAAACGTAAAAGAACTGGGGCAGCAGATTCCAGACCTGTTACTCGGCGCCCAAGATATTCCAGGTTTATTGATTGACAGCTTAAATGGTCTAAAAAACCAATCAGCTTGGCATGACAAACAACTTCGTGAAATCCAACAAATGCGCTTACAAATGCAACAACAGCAACGTCGTAGCTGGATATTTGGTAGCACGATGCTTATTTTGTTGACTATCGCGATTATTAGCCCATGGTTTATCTCCGTCATTCTGATTGTACTAAGTAGCTTGATTGCACTGTGGCGCATTGCTAAATAAGTAGATATACACAGCAAAGGCCGTATCCATCGATACGGCCTTTATTTTTATGTAATTGAACATTTCTAGCTAACACTTTCGCCCATTTACATACTTTCTGAAATTTTGGCAGAACCATTACATTTTAGGCAAGATCTCCATCCACATCAGGCAAAGACTTTTCATCTTTAACTAGATAGACGATCATCGACTTAACATTGAGGTGCATCAACACAGATTTTTAAAGGAAGAGAAGCGTGAGTTTAAGAAATAGCATCAATAACTATGGTTCGATTGCGAAATGGCTGCACTGGTCAACAGCAATCCTGTTTTTACTTGCTTATTGTAGTGTTTACTACCGCCAGTGGTTTACCGAAAAAGGGACACCTGAGAACTGGACGGCTTTACAACTTCATCTTTCTGTCGGTATCAGCATTGCCGTGATTATTAGTCTGCGCATTATCTGGCGTTTGACCAATCCACAGCCCCATTTAGAACCTGCCAGTCCCTTGGCAAACTTTGCGGCACATGCAGGACATTTTGCCCTGTATGCCATCATGATCATTGCCCCGCTCACAGGTTATTTAGGCACAGGCGTCAATACTGAGTTTTTCTTCTTGTTTGAGATTCCGAAATTTGAACATACAGCCCTGTTCCAGAGCTGGGTGGCACAAGGCATGGGCCTAAGTTTTGAACAGTTCGAGAAACCGATTGATTTCATTCATAAGCAGATTCTTGGAAAATGGCTGATTTGGATCCTGATTTTAGGGCATGCAGCTGCGGCACTTTATCATCACTATATCAAGAAAGATCGTACCCTGATCAAAATGACCACAGGCAAAGATCAGTTAAAATAATCTACTCTGACGTTTACTCAATGCCTATAGGATGAACATGAGCCTTGTATCGCGATAGATTTCATTTAAAAAAATCCCTGAGATCAGTTAAGATCATGATTGACTGATCTATAAACACTTTAAAAGAACAAAGAATGAAAACACCTCATTTCGCCATTGTTGGCGCTGGCACCGCAGGATTGGCAACCGCAATCCTGCTTGCACGTACAGGCAATCGTGTCACTATTTTTGAACAAGCGGATCAACTTTCCCCTGTCGGTGCAGGTCTGTTGTTACAGCCTGCCGGCTTAGCCGTTTTTGAACATCTCGGTGTACTTGAACATGCTTTAAAGTTGGGTGCCAAAGTCACAGGATTGGAAGGTCAACTTCCCAATAAAAGACTCTTGGTGAATAGCCATTATCATCAGGCAGGCAGCAATCTCTATGGCCTCGGTATTCATCGTGCTACCTTATGTCATGTGCTGACCCACAAACTGGCTGAATATGCCAGTCATGTGACATGGCGAATGGGTCATAGCATTGAACGTATTCAAGAACAGCAAAATGAAGTTCGTCTCTTCGGTTCTCAGCAGCAACAAAATTTTGATGCCTGCTTCGATGCTGTATTAATTGCCAATGGTGCACGCAGTCAATTACGCCCACAGGCATGGGTCAAAGTTGATCAAGCCTATCCTTGGGGGGCGGCATGGAGCATCGTACCTGAATGTCCAACGCTTGATCCTGCAATCCTACATCAGTTCTATGACCGCTCTAAAATCATGATGGGTATATTACCTACAGGTGCAATCCCAACCGCACCGCAACAACGACTTTCCAGTGTGTTCTGGAGTTTGCCAAGCTCACAACTACAATCATTCTTAACAGATGAGTCAGCTAAACAGCAATGGTTAAAGCAAGTGTCAGATCGTTGGCCTGATGTCGCAGAATGGTTCAAACAGCTGTTGTCGAATCAACATCATCAGCCACACTGGTTATCTGCTCAATATCGGGATGTGGTGATGTCTCAATTTGGACAAGGCCGAATTGGTGTCATCGGTGATGCTGCCCATGCCATGAGTCCTCAACTGGGCCAAGGAGCCAATATGGCTTTGTTGGATGCATGGGCCTTTTCACAGTCACTACACGCAGCAAAACAAAATCAGCAAATTGATTGGTCAGCACTGTGGCAGCACTATCATCAACATCGTCGTTCCTCGACCCAGTTCTATCAATTTTTAAGTCGCCTACTCACTCCGCTGTATCAATCTGATCATTGGTGGGCAGGTGGCTTACGTGACTTGACCTTTCCGTGGATGTATCAAATCCCCTATTTTCGTAAAGAAATGGCAATCACCATTTCAGGCTTAAAAACAGGTCTGTTTGAGCAACTTGATTACCAACAAGTGGCGCAATATGCTGAGAAAGATCATGCTTTCAATGCTAAAACTGCATCTCTACCTGAATATGAATAAGAGCGGTTTAATATGAAAATTCGTCATTTAGATCATTTGGTGTTAACTGTAGCCGATGTTGAAATCACCTGTCAGTTTTATCAATCTGCCCTGAATTTTGAAGTAATTACTTTTGCTGAAAACCGCAAAGCACTGCAATTTGGCAATCAAAAAATCAACCTGCATCAAGTAGGTAAAGAGTTTGAACCTAAAGCTCTACAGCCAACAGCGGGTTCAGCAGATTTATGTTTTATTGCCGAAACCCCATTAGATCAGGTTATTGCCCATCTTCAAACGCAGAACATTGACATCGTTGAAGGTCCAATCGAAAGAACTGGTGCGATGGGGAAAATTTTATCGGTTTATTTAAGAGATCCCGATCAGAACCTGATTGAAATTTCGAACTACATCAATAGTTAAAGAAAATCAAAATTCATCAATAAAAATAAGACACATAATATGAAATATAGTTTTTTATGGGCTTTGTATCGACAGAATAAAGGCAAGGCAATTCGCAAAGGCTGCTGGTTCTTACTCCCTAGCCTTTTTAACCTGCTTTGTTTTCTAAACTTTCATTATCAACTTATTGAATGGCAAGTCAGTCCCCAATCTTCAGTGGGAAGACTCATCTCAGGACCTCATTTTTGGTGGGTCATTTTATTCGACTGTATTCCATTTCTTTTATTAGCGACAGTCAGGCAACGATATTTGCTTATATTATTAAAAATTTGGTTATTAATCGCAGTGAGTTTTTTCTTGATTAATGCTTGGTTTTGGGCCAGTTATCCCTACAGCACAATTCTACTTTTTACACTCTCTTTTGCCTCTTTAAAACAAGAACAAAATCAGCTAATGAATACCTATATTCGCCCGCATTCTTAAATGTTTTTACCCAACAAGCATAGCCAACCCTTGCCACAACCGCTACACTAGCTGCTCTCCACTCAATGGATTTTCACTCATGTCAAACTGGTTAGATGAAGTTAAATTTGATTCCAATGGTCTTGTTCCTGCCATTGCACAACATCATCAAACTGGTCGAGTGTTAATGGTTGCTTGGATGAATCGCGAGGCATTACAACTGACGGCTGAAAAAAATCAGGCCGTGTATTACTCACGTTCACGTCAAAAACTCTGGCATAAAGGCGAAGAATCAGGACACTTTCAAACCGTGCATGAAATTCGTCTGGATTGCGATGCCGACGTGATTATTCTACAAATTGAACAACATGGCGGCATTGCCTGCCATACAGGTCGTGAATCTTGCTTCTATCGTAAACTCACCCCACAAGGCTGGGAAATTGTTGATGCTCAGCTCAAAGATCCAACGGCGATTTATGGCGCAGCAGCAAAAACCGAAGCACATGATCATGGTCAAAGTGAACAAGTCGATGTACTCAGCTATTTAGGTCGCTTAATGCAGGAGCGTAAAACAGCTGAATCGGATAGTTCTTATATCGCCAGTCTGTATAAAAAAGGCATTAATAAAATTTCAGAAAAAGTCGGCGAAGAAAGCATTGAAAGTATCATCGCTGCCAAAGACTATGCCATTCTTGCTTCACTGGAAAATAAACACGATCTGATTTATGAAGTCGCTGATTTATGGTTCCATAGTATTGTGATGTTGGGTTACTTCGATCTTGACCCGCAAGTGGTGCTCGATGAGCTAGCTCGTCGCCAAGGTTTATCGGGTTTAGTTGAAAAAGCCAACCGTAGTCAAGAAGCGTAATCAGAGCCTGTGTCAAATATAGAGAAACCCAAAGCCACCTATGAGCAAGCCATTGCCATAGACAATGCTCGTCTCGGTCAATCCTTTAAAGTGATTGCCTATGCTGGCACAGGTAAAACCACAACCTTGCAGATGATCAGTGATGCCATGCCTGAACGGCGTGGTATGTACTTGGCATTTAACAAAGCCATCGCTTCAGAAGCACAAAATAAATTTCACGGCAATGTAAACTGTCGAACCTTTCACTCGCTGGCATTTCGCAGTGCACCGCGTGGCGTGACCGACAAATTACGCTTACCGCGCTTAAGCCCAAGTTTCATTGCCAAAGAATATCGACTGGAACCCATTACGCTCCGTCGTCTCATGGGTGGGCGTTATGAAAAATATGTACTGATGCCGAGCCGCTTGGCCAGTCTGGTTGCCAATGCCGTGAGCTATTTCTGTTCAACCAGCTCACAGTATCCTGCTCCTCGGCATATTCAAGCACCAAGCTGGTTACATCTAGACGATATCGACGCCTTACAACAGCATCTTTACCCTGCGGTAGAACGCCGTTGGCTCGAATCGATTGATCCCAATCATCAAGCAGGTATTGGGCACGATATCTACTTAAAGCTTTGGGCTTTATCGGAACCGAATATTCCTGCCGATTATGTATTGTTTGATGAAGCACAAGATGCCGATCCATTGATGCTTGGTATTTTACTGCGTCAAAAAAGTACCCAAGTGATTTATGTTGGTGATGCACACCAGCAAATTTATGCATGGCGTGGTGCAATCAATGCCATGCAGCAAATGCCATTGCCTGAAAGTCGTTTAACCACCTCTTTCCGTTTTGGCGATGCCATTGCAGATGTCGCCAACAGCTTGCTTGGCGCATTAAATGAAACCGTGCCCCTACTTGGTAATCCAAACCAAAAATCTAGTGTGGTGAATAAGCCACATACCAAGATGCGCGATGCGATTCTATGTCGGACTAATGCCCGTGCAATGGAGTTATTACTTTCTGGTCTGGTCAACGGTGATAAAGTCGGCTTACAAGCGGACCAGCAGAAACTGAGTCGTTTTGTCGATGCTGCAAGTCTATTGAAACAAGGTAAACGGATTACCGATGTTCCTGAGTTGGCGTGGTTTAACTCTTGGCATGATGTACACGAATATTGTGAAACCAATGATGGCAGTGATATCAAACCTTTAGTCAAGCTAGTTGATGACCATGGTACCGATCCACTGAAAAAGGCACTGGCAAAAATCACGCCAATTGAACAGGCAGATTATGTGATTTCAACCGCGCATAAAGCCAAAGGTTTGGAATGGAATCGGGTACATATCGAAGACGATTACCAATTTAAAATAAATGGACTAGAACATAAAATTACAGATGAAGAGCTCAGACTACTTTACGTGGCTTGTACGCGTGCTAAAGTAAGTTTAAATATTCATCATTTATACGACTTAATACAACAATTAAAACGGTGCGCCCCCGCAAGTCTTCGTCAGTCAGCAGGTTAAAGCGCTTATGATTGAGGTCAGCTTATGCAACTTGTATCGGTTCTATTTAAACACATCGGGATGTTTCGAGATTTAAATCTCGAATTTCAACCTGAGCGATCTCCTATTACCCTGATTTTGGGTGATCAAGCCACAGGCAAAAGTACGATTTTAAAAAATATCTATCAAAGCCTGACTTGGTTTTCTGCACGCTATAAGGATATTCGTACTGCAGGCGTAGTAATTGCTGATCAAGATATTATGCTGAATCGCTTACAGGCAAAAATTCAAATTCAAGTCAGAATGAGCAGTGAACTGAGTGGCTCTTTGGCTGAAAGTAGTTCATCACAACAAACCGATACGCAAGCTTGTACATGGAAACTCTATAAAACATTTAACAGTCAAGGCGTTGGGATTAGCCAAGTGGAGACCCAACAGCTTGATCAGATGGTCACGCTATATCAGAAAACAGGACTGCAAGATCCTTTATTCGGACTTCCACTGATTGCCTATTATCCTGCCGAACGCTTCGTGCAAGACATCAATTTACAAAGCAAAAATACCCCAGGGACATTACAGGAAATTTCGGCCTATGATTTAACTGCTGTACCCTATACAACGTTTGCCCGTTTTTTTGAGTGGCTACGTGAAATCAGCGATGTCGAAAATGCACATTCAGCCCATATTGTTAGGCGCTTGATGGGCAATGATTTTAATCAACAAAATCAATCAGAAGTGCTGCAAGAATTACAACAAGAACTGATTAATCATCCGAAGCAACTCTCTGCACCCAATCTTTATGCTTTGAAAAACAGCTTACATACGGTTTTCCCTGAATTAAGCGATATTTATATTCAATATGTGCCAAAGTTACAATTAATGGTGCGTTATCACGATCAGTTGATTCCCTTTCAACAGTTATCTGCTTCACTCAAAACTTGGATTGCATTAGTTGGAGACATTAGTCGTCGGCTTTGCTTGCTGAATCAGCATTGCTTTGATCCATGTTTAGAAGGTGAAGGGATTTTGCTGATTGATCAAGTTGACCATCAACTCGATCAGAATCACTGTGCGGAAATTTTGGAGCGCCTACATCAAGCTTTTCCACGTCTACAAATCATCGTCACAGGCAACCGAGATGCCTTGCTTGAGCATGCTTTACATTACCAGTGTTTAAAATTAGATCAAAAAGGTGTTTACCAACTCAACTTAGAGGCATCTCAACAACAGCTTTCAAATTTATATCAAGGCCTCACCCAGACCGAAACAGCACATTCCGTGCAAGCGCAAACCTTGCTGCAAGCCGATCCACTGACCAGCAAAGTCGATGATTTATTCCAACAAATTCAGGATTTAAACGAACAAGAAAAGAACAATTTACTCCACCTGCTCAAGATAGATGATACACCGCAAGAAACCCCGTTATAAAGGCGTATCGAAAAACAGAAATTGAAATGTTTTCAATCAAATGATGTTGTTTGTTTCATGTAATAACATCAGATTTTTGCTGATATTTTATAGTAAAATAAATCGTATTTTTTATTTTCAAGTTGTGCAATACAACTTGCTGCCTCCGTTAACTTGATTGGGCTTCAAGATTTAAAGTTTTTGGTATTCTCTTTGAGTGCCTGTAAGTCTTGAAAGAAAATTCACCCCTTAGGTCTTCGACCTAAATCATCGACATGGATACCAGTGTGCTACCGATTATTATCTTATTACCGCTCATACTCGGCACCACCCTTGTCTCACAATTACAGCGTATTTCGCGTGGCGTGACGGCACTTGGGGCGATTGGCATCAGCCTTAGTTGTTTTATTTTACTTTTAACTCAAGCAGAAACGGTTCTGCAGGGCAATACCCTGCAACAAAGCTGGGACTGGCTTCCACAGCTTGGAATTAATCTGAGTTTTCGCCTAGATGCATTAGGTTTATTGTTTGGTCTGCTGATTAGCGGTATCGGCACCCTGATTTATATTTATGCCTATTACTATCTCAGCCCTAAGAATTCTCTGAGTAAACTCTACCAATTATTAATGCTGTTTATGGCAGCCATGCTGGGGATTTCGCTCTCAAATAACCTGATTATCTTATTGGTGTTCTGGGAGCTAACCAGTATCTCCTCTTTCCTATTGGTGGGTTACTGGAGTCAATACGAGGCAGCTCAACGTGGCGCCCGTATGGCTCTCACTATTACAGGCATGGGCGGTTTGGCCATGCTGGGTGGATTTGTGCTGATTGGACAAATCACTGGCACTTATCAGATTGATGAATTGGTGTTGATGAAGGATACCATTCAGCAACATGCGCTATTTGTTCCAGCCTTATTGCTGATCCTGTTAGGTGCATTCACCAAAAGTGCCCAGTTCCCGTTCCATTTTTGGTTACCGAATGCGATGGCAGCGCCGACCCCTGTGTCAGCCTATCTACATTCTGCAACCATGGTCAAAGCAGGGATTTTCTTGTTGGCGCGTTTAGCTCCTATTTTTATTGGTGCTGCGCTGTATCACAATATCGTGACTTTTGTCGGTCTGTTCACCTTGTGTATGGCCGCAGGTTTTGCAATTTTCAAAGAAGATCTGAAAGGACTTTTGGCCTATTCAACCATTAGCCATTTGGGCTTAATCGTATGTTTACTCGGTATTGGTTCGCCATTGGCGGTTGCTGCCGCAATTTTCCACATCATCAACCATGCCACCTTTAAAGCGGCATTGTTCATGATTGCAGGGATTATTGACCATGAAACTGGCACACGCGATTTACGCAAGCTCAGTGGCATCTGGCAACTGCTTCCATTTACAGGCACTCTCACCATGATCACCGCTGCCTCAATGGCGGGTGTACCACTGACCAATGGCTTTATCTCGAAAGAAATGTTCTTTACTGAGCTATTGGCAAACTTGTCTGGTCCAGTGATGGTGATTTCAGCCATCGTCGCAACCCTAGCCGGTATTTTCGCAGTCAGTTATTCAATTCGTCTCGTTCATGGTGTGTTTTTTGATGGCCCGATTGGCAAACACGTACCGAATAAAGAGGCACACGAACCACATTTAGGCATGCGCTTACCTGCCATTATTTTGGCAACCTTATGTATTTTAGTGGGTATTCTCCCTGCCCTATTTGCAGGGACAATGGTCAACAGCGTCACTCGTGCAAGTTTGGCACAGCCTGAATTTGAAGGCGTTCATCTTGCGATTTGGCATGGCATCAACGCCCCCCTGATCATGAGTCTAATTGCCTTAATCGGTGGATCAATCTTCTACTTTGCACTAGCAAAAGATGGGCGCATTCGTAAAATCGACTTAGATCCTTATCTTGGAAAATTCCAAGGCAAGATTCTGTTTGATCTATTCTTGAAAAATTTATTACTCATCAGCCGCAAGATTAAGCAAAAGACCGAAAATGGTTCTTTGCAAAGCTATATCCTCTGGATTGTGTTGTTTAGCATCATCATGGTCGGCTTACCGCTATTCAACCAAGGTTTAACCACAGGCACACGTGAACTGACCCATGCACCTTGGGTGGCAATTGTACTCTGGCTGACCCTGTTCTCAGGTTGCTGGATGATGCTGTGGTTCCATCACGAACGTATCAAAGCAGTCTTGATCAGTGGTGCAGTCGGTTTGGTGGTCACGATGGTTTTTGTGACCCTCTCTGCACCCGACTTGGCATTAACCCAAATTACGGTTGATGTAGTGACCACTGTTTTATTACTGATGAGCTTGTCTTTATTACCGCAACTCACGCCGTACGAGTCAAGCCGTTCACGTCGTTGGCGAGATGCTAGTCTTGCCATCGCAGGTGGTTTAGGTATTGGTTGGATTACTTGGTTGTTGTTAACCCGCGATCATAACTCAATCTCATGGTTCTTTTTACAACAGGCGATTCCGCTAGGCGGTGGTTCAAACGTAGTCAATGTAATCTTGGTTGACTTCCGTGGTTTCGATACCTTCGGTGAAATTACCGTACTCGGCATTGCCGCCATTGGTGCACTGTGTCTGATGGATGGTATGCGTGCACACGGGACTACCATGACCCAAGGCTTAACCTATCGTTTTAACCCTTCACCGTTGATGTTCCGTATCACGGCGTCATGGATCTTGCCATTGGCATTGGTGGTCAGTGTCTACATCTTCATGCGTGGGCATAATCTTCCGGGCGGTGGCTTTATTGCAGGTTTGATTACCTCAATGGCACTGATTATTCAGTACATCGTATTGGGGCAAGATCAAACCGAGCAGATGATCAAAGCCAAATCAGGTCGTCTCTATGAATTATGGATTGGTTCTGGTTTAACCATTGCAGGTCTCACCGGTATTCTCGCGTGGTTGTGGGCTCGCCCCTTCCTCACCAGTGCACATATTTATGTCGAAGCGCCATTGCTTGGAAAAATGCATCTTGCCTCTGCAGTCGCATTTGATACAGGGGTCTACATTACCGTTGTGGGTGCTGCCATGTTGTTGATCTCCGTACTCGGAGACTCTCGTCACTCTAGTATGGCTGGTCCGATCCCAGGTGGAGATAATCAAAATGATTAGTATTGAATTTTTACTCGCGTCAGGGATTGGCTTACTCACCGCAACAGGTATTTATTTGATTCTGCGTGCCAGAACATTTCCAGTGGTCCTTGGTTTAGCCATGATTGGCTATGCCGTGAACTTATTCCTGTTTGCCATGGGACGCCTGCAAATCAATGCACCTGCCGTGTTGACTCAGGCCACCAAAGTGACCGATCCACTCCCTCAAGCACTGGTATTAACGGCGATTGTGATTGGCTTTGCCACCACCGCCTTTATCGTGCAACTTGCCTTACGCAGTCGTTATGAATCTGGTACAGACCATGTCGACTCGAAAGAAGAACCCACTTTG
Source organism: Acinetobacter sp. NIPH1876 (assembly GCF_022808535.1). Taxonomy (NCBI): domain Bacteria; kingdom Pseudomonadati; phylum Pseudomonadota; class Gammaproteobacteria; order Moraxellales; family Moraxellaceae; genus Acinetobacter; species Acinetobacter sp. NIPH1876. The sequence continues at coordinate 65,292 of NZ_JALGBR010000007.1, read as the reverse complement.
ACTTATGACCCACGTGAGGATGAGCCATAATGTTTGATTTTTACAGTTTCTGGCACGCTCACGCTCCAATTATCAGTATCTTAATTCCAGCATTCACCAGTTTTATTCTGGTGTTATTGGGCAATCCAGGTTCGGGTTCTTTAAAGCAAGATTGGCGTCAACCTTGGCGTCGCGGGATTAGTATTGCTTCGGCAGTTTTAGGCTTAATCACGGCAATCAGTTATCTGAGTATCGCTAGCACAGGCCAAATTACGGTTTATCAACTCAGTGAATGGTCGGCGCCATTTGGGATTGTCTTAGTCCTTGATCGCCTCTCCGCTTTTATGTTGGTACTGACCTATATTCTTGCAGTACCCGTGATTTGGTACGCCAGCGAGAACTGGGATACGCGTGGTCGTTATTTCCATACCATGGTGCATTTCCTGCTCATGGGAATCACGGGCGCATTTCTGACAGGCGACTTATTCAACTTATTCGTCTTCTTCGAAATCCTGTTGATGGCTTCCTATGTGCTGTTATTGCACGGTCAGGGTCGTCCACGTTTCCAGCTTGGCGTGCATTACGTCACCATTAACCTGCTTGCCTCTGCCCTATTCCTGATTGGTCTAGGCATGATTTACGGCAGTGTCGGCAGCTTGAACATGGCAGATGTCGGTCGTCTGGTATCAAGCTTAGATGGCGATCAGCACAAACTTACCGTTGCAGGTGGACTCCTGCTGTTTGTGGTGTTTGGCATTAAGGCCGCAATGTTGCCTGTTGGCTTCTGGTTGCCGAAAACCTATGCGGTTGCAAGCACACCTGTCGCTGCGATTTTCACTATTATGACCAAAGTGGGTATTTATGCCATTTTACGTGTGAATGGCACTGTGTTTGATGATGCCATGGCACAAAGCATTTTCAAGAACTGCTTATTGATCATTGGCTTGGTGACCTCCCTTTATGGCGTGATTGGTGCAATTGGCGCTGAACGCTTGCGCCGTTTTGTTGGCTTCATGGTGTTGTCATCGATTGGTACTTTGCTGATTTCGATTGCCATGTTCAATACACAGGCATGGGCCGCAGCGCTGTATTATTTAGTTCACAGTACCTTGATCGCAGCAGCTTTCTATTTGTTCTGTGGCTGGATGACTTCGCAACGTGGTGCTTTTAAAGATCATTTAAAAGTTGCACCGCGAATCAAACAGGAAAAAGCGGCTGCTTTTACTTACTTTACCATCGCCTTAATGATGGCAGGTTTACCCCCATTCAGCGGCTTCCTAGGTAAAGTCTTTATTCTGCAAGCCACTGCTGAGACACCATATCAAGGCTGGATCATCGCAGTGATTCTGATTGTGAGCTTGCTCAGCATCATTGCCATGACACGCGTTGGCTTTATCCTGTTCTGGCGTGCAACACCACCTGAAGAAGATCAGAAACAAGCGGCTTATGCTGAGTATCAAGCCCTACCCGAGCTTGCACCGAAGCGTAATGATACTGCGATCTATATTTTACTTGGCGCATTAATGCTTTATGTGGTTTGTGCTGCACCGATTCAGAACTATACGCTTGCAACAGCACAGCAAATTCAGAATCATGCGCTTTATAACCAGACCATTCTGAAACATGATGCACAAGGTCGTCCGATCAGCGTACAGCCTTATGATCCAAGCTATTTACCTGAAACCAAATATGGCGGTGAGGTTGAAGATCCGAATGCCTTGCTGATTCCAGATATTATTTCTAAGCCAACTCTACAAGGCGAACATATTTCTGAATATAAGCAACGTCAAATTGCAGAGCAAGTCCTCGAAGCACCGACTATTCCGAATAGCACACAGTTAAAGCCTATGGAGGATCACTAATGCAAAAATTATCTTTGCTTGAGCGTTGGTTCCCCCATCCATTTGTGTCTGTTCTGATTTTTTTAAGCTGGTTGATGCTGGCACATAGCCTGGATCTGACTGACATCTTAATGGCAGTGATTCTGGCAGTGGTGATTGCCCGTTTAGTCAGTCCATTTATTGCCAGAACGCCACATATTCATTGGCTTCCTGCCATTAAACTAGTCTTTGTCGTGCTGTGGGATATTGTCATTTCCAACTTCCGTGTTGCCAAAATGGTGCTTGGTCCAATGGATCAATTACACCCTAAATGGTATCGCGTACCCTTAGAAACTGAACATGAACAAGTGAATACTTTGCTGGCGATGATTATCACCACTACACCCGGAACAGTTTCAGCAGGAATTGATCAGGAACGTGGGGATATTCTGGTGCATGCACTCAGTTCAGATGATACTGAACTGGATATTCAAGAGATTAAAAAACGCTATGAAACGCCTTTAATCGAAATCTTTGATGTCAAGATTACAGAAGGAGCAAATAAATGACCATTTTGCCTTATGCATTGGGTATCGGTTTAATTGCCATTACCATCTCTATGTTTCTGTGCTTGATTCGCCTGATTGCGGGCCCTTCAGTGATTGATCGACTCTTGGCACTCGATACTTTATTTCTAAATGCGACCTGTCTGATTGTAGTATTAGGCATTTATTGGGTCAGCACCAATCTATTCGAAGGTGCACTTTTGGTTGCCATGCTTGGCTTTGTCTCTACTGCTGCACTTGCCCGTTATTTCACAACGGGCCATGTAATTGATTAAGGAGCAATGCCATGCAACTGATTCTTGAGATTGTCGTTTCATTTTTTGTGGTGTTTGGTGCGTTCTTCATGCTGATCGGTTCGATTGGCATGATCCGCCTACCCGATTTATTTATGCGCCTGCATGCACCGACCAAATCCAGTACTTTAGGTCTTGGTAGCTTTCTGATCGCAGCCATGATTTTCGCTGCAATGCATGGTCGTTTTGGTTTTGCTGAACTTTTAATTACTCTATTTGCATTTATCACTGCGCCAGTATCGGCAAATTTGATGGCACAAGCAGCCATTCACTTACGCTTACGCTCAACCAGTGGTGATGTACCAGAAGCTTTAAATCGCCCATTGCCTTGGCAACGTTATCGTCGCCATCCATTGAAAAAAGATTAATCGCATCAAGCATAAAAAAGCCACCCGAAGGTGGCTTTTTTTATATCGATTTACTTTTGTTCATCTTGCTCTTGTTCAGGCAAATCCTTAACCGCTTCAGCAATCAGACCAAACATATAGTTACCATAGGCATTGGTCTTATCGTAATGGAAACGCAATCTTGGCGTAATACGTGTCTTGATACGACGACTCAATTCATGACGCAAGAAGCCAGACGCTTTATTCAAGACATCTAAAGTTTCTTTATTTGCTGCTTCACTTTGATCATCACCCAGTTCACGACCCATTACAGTGACATATACTTCAGCATATCCCATATCTGCACTGACTTTCACGGCTGAGATGGTCACAAGACCACCCAGACGTGGATCTTTAAGCTCCTGACGGATAAGCTCAGACAACTCGCGTTGTACTGAATCCGCCATGCGCTTTAAGCGTTGGCTACCCGCCATTAAAGACTCCGTTTAATCAATTGAACATCATACACTTCGATCTTATCTTGTGCTTTGATGTCTTTATAACCCTTAACTGCAAGACCACATTCCATACCAGCACGAACTTCTTCAACCACTTCTTTATAACGACGAAGAGATTCAAGCTCGCCTTGGAACACAACCACATCATCACGTAATACGCGAATTGGTTTGTTACGGTGTAATACACCTTCAAGCACCATACAGCCCGCTGCTGCACCAAACTTGCTTGAGTGGAATACTTCACGTACTTCAGCAACACCCAAGATCGTTTCACGATGTTCTGGTGCAAGCTTACCGCTCATTGCAGCTTTCACATCATCAATTAAGTGGTAAATGACGCTGTAGTAACGAATATCGATACCATCTTGATCAGATTTTTGACGAGCAGTGTTATCCGCACGTACGTTGAAACCTAATAATACCGCTTCTGAAGACTCAGCTAAAGTGACATCTGACTCGGTGATCGCACCAACACCAGAACCGATTACACGGACTTTAACTTCATCAGTAGAAAGCTCATCAAGCGCAACATGTAACGCTTCCAAAGTACCACGTACATCAGTTTTGAGTACGACATTCACATAAGGAATATCTTTTTTACCCATAGATGCCATGATGTTCTCAAGACGCATTGCACTCGCACGCTCTAGACGTTTATGACGTTCACGGTCAGAACGAGCATCAGCAACTTCACGTGCTTTCTTCTCATCATTCACCACAAGAACTTCATCACCCGCCATTGGCGCATCAGGTAAACCTAAAATTTCAACTGGAATCGAAGGACCTGCAGAAGTAATACGTTGACCATTTTCATCAACCATCGCACGAACACGACCATAAGATGAACCTGCAAGTACCAAGTCACCAATGTTCAATGTACCGTTTTGTACCAGAATCGACGTTACTGCACCGCGACCTTTGTCGACACGTGCTTCGATTACAACACCTTGTGCCGCGCCTTCAGCTGAAGCTTTAAGCTCCATCAATTCAGCTTGGATCAAGATTAAATCAAGTAAGCCATCGATACCTGCACCAGAGTGTGCCGATACTTTTGCAATTGGAACATCACCGCCCCACTCTTCAGGTACGATACCTTTGGTGGTCAATTCGTTTAATACGCGGTCTACATCAGCTGATTCTTTATCCATCTTGTTGATGGCAACAATAATCGGCGTACCTGCAGCACGCGCATGGTCAATTGCTTCAGCTGTTTGTGGCATAACACCATCATCAGCAGCAACAACAAGGACCACGATATCAGTCGCTTTTGCACCACGTGCACGCATTGATGTAAACGCAGCATGTCCTGGTGTATCGAGGAAGGTGATAATCCCTTTCTCAGTTTCAACGTGATAAGCACCGATATGCTGAGTAATACCACCCGCTTCACCCGCAGCCACTTTAGAACGACGGATACGATCCAGTAACGATGTTTTACCATGGTCAACGTGCCCCATGATCGTTACAACTGGCGGACGAGTTGTTTGCTCACCACGTGCTTCTTCAGCAGCAACCAATAAGTTATCTTCGGCTTGCGTATCCGAAACTAAAACTGGATTGTGGCCCAATTCTTCAACGACAAGTACAGCCGTATCTTGATCAATGGCTTGGTTCTGAGTAACAAGCTCACCCATCTTCATGAGGGTCTTGATCACTTCACGAACTTTAACCGCCATTTTTTGTGCTAGATCAGCAACGATGATTTTCTCACCGATCTCAACATCATAAATTTGCTTTTTAACTGGTTTTTCAAAACCATGTTTATTGGCTTGGCTGGTTTTCAAACCACGCTTATGATGGCTCTTGCTAAAACTTTGTTCAGATTGAGCATCGCCACCACGACCGCCTTTCTTACCAGCACGTGGATTTGCAGTTGCACCACCACGTTTGATTTCACGGTCTTCCTTATTAAAGGAATCTTCATACGCTTGGCCAACAAGACCTGCGGCTAAAGGCGAATCATCAATCACACGAATCGTTGCAGTCGCATCATCATTTGAATATTTTGATGCCATCTGACGCATTTGCTCAAGTGTACGTTGCTGCGCTTCTTCAGCTGCTTTACGACGTACTGCTTCTTCAGTCGCTTTCAACTGAGCAGTTTGCTCTTCACGTGCTCTTTTTTGCTCTGGTGTTTCTGTCGGGCGAATAACAGGGGCTTTAATCACCTTGTCGCTATTACGCTTTTTCACCACAACAGCAGTTTTTGCTGGTGCTTGAGCTGCATTATCAGAAGTATGCGCTGCACGCATTGCTTCTAAAGTTGCATTGGCTTTTTGTTCAGCCGTATGACGTGCAGTTTGCTCAGCATCATTACGTACTTTTTGCTCGGCACGTACTTTTGCATCTGCTTCTACACGCGCTTTTGCTTCAGCTGCAAGTAATTCTGGATTTGGTTTAGCAAAAACTTGTTTCTTGCGAACTTCAACATTAATGCTTTTTGCTTTACCTGAAGTACTTGTAACTTTAGCAGTACTCGTTGTTTTACGTTTCAACGCAATTTTTCCTGTGTTACCACTTTCCTGACCATGTACTTTTTTCAAGTGATTGACCAAAGTATCTTGCTGTTCAGTGGTAATAATGTCATCTGCTTTACGCTGTGGTAGACCTGCTTCGCGAACCTGCTCTAGGAGTTTCTCTACAGGACGTTCTACGCTGAGCGCTAACTCTTGAATCGACTTGTCCGTCATCTATTATCTCCTAGTTAAACCATGATTCACGTGCTTTCATGATTAACTGACCCGCTTTGTCATGACCTAAACCTTCGATATCAGAGATATCATCAGTTGCTTGGTCTGCCAAATCATCAACAGTAACCACACCACGCGCCGCCAATGCATACGCAATCTCAGTCGTCATACCTTCCATACCGAGAAGTTCTGCACTTGGCTCTTGAATATTTTCTTGCTGTTTCAATGCATCCGTCAAAGCAGCTTCTTTCGCACGACTTTGTAACAGTTCCACTAAATCTGCTTCAAGCTCGATTTCGTCGAATGTTTCAGCTGGTACATAAGCAATCTCTTCGAGTGAAGTAAAGCCCATTTCTACCAATGCCATTGCCAAGTCTTCCTCAATATCCAGACGTGTAACAAACATATCTAAATATTGTTGTGCTTCATTTTGCTGACGAGCACGATACTCTTCTTCTAACATCATGTCGAGTTTATAACCCGTCAATTCCGATGCTAAACGAACATTTTGTCCTTGCGAACCAATTGCACGCGCTAACTGATCATTGGTTGCAAAGATAATATCTGCACTACGTGCATCTTCATCCAAAACAATACCTGATACATCAGCTGGCTCTAATGCACTTGCAATATATTGTGCTGGGTCATCAGACCACACCACCACATCAATACGCTCACCGTTCAACTCTTGTTGCACCGCTTGGATACGTGTACCACGCATACCAATACATGCACCCACTGGGTCGATACGATGATCATTGGTTTTCACTGCAATTTTAGCACGAACACCGGGTTGACGCGCCGCCGCTTTAATTTCAATGATTTCTTCAGAAATTTCTGGAATTTCTTTTTTCATCAATGCAATCAGCATTTCAGGACGCGCACGAGACAATAATAATTGTGCGCCACGGCCTTCACGATTCACGTTATACAAAATCGCATTGATACGTTGTTTAGGACGTAAAATTTCTTTGTGAATGGTTTCTTCACGTGCTAAATAAGCTTCAGCGTTGTCACCCAGATCAATGATAAAGCCATCTTTAGTTTGCTTTTTCACTTCACCGTAGATCAACTCACCGACTTTAGACTCATAAGCATCCGCAACCAGTGCACGTTCTGCTTCACGAATCTTTTGTACGATGACTTGTTTTGCAATTTGTGCAGCAATACGACCGAATTCAATTGATTCAACTTCCAACTCACGCACGTCACCAATTGACCACTGAGCAGGGTCTAAATCAGAAATCGCGTCTTGGCATGCTGGCATTTCATGATCTTCATCCGCAACCACAGTCCACTGACGGAAAGTACGGTAATCACCCGTTTTACGGTCAATCTCAACACGGAGTTGAGCTTCTTCTGAACGTGTACCTTCGTAAAACTTTTTCTTCGTTGCCGCAACAAGTGCTTGCTCTAACGCTTGGAAGATCGCTTCACGACTAACACCTTTTTCATTACTAACCGTTTCTGCAACGGTAAGAATTTCGCGGCCCATAAGTCACCTACCGATTTCTTATAAAATTAAGTTAATATTAGTCTTGATAGATTAAATTTGCTTTATCAATATTATTACTATCAATTTCAAGCACATGATTACCTTCAACTTCGACTTGAATCATTTCATTTTCTAAGTCTACAGAAAGTAATTTGGCTTGAAATTTACGACGGTTCTCGACAGCAGCAATTAATCGTAAAGCCACTTGTTGCCCGATATAGGCAGGTAGTTGGTTCAATTGGAAAAATGGACGATCCCAACCTGGTGAAGAAACTTCTAAAGCATATTCACCCGAAATTGGATCATGGACATCAAGCATTGCACCCACTTGTTGTGTCACTAAGACACAATCTTGAACACCAATACCACGCCCGAGTTCAACTTCACCATCTTCTGTTAAGACAGGTTCAACATTCTCATCGACCGCTTTATCAATATAAATGCGTAATAAAGAACGTTTACCTTGTGGTAGGAATTCAATTCCCCACAAATCTACACCACACGCAGCTACAGCTGGTGCAATTAGATCATGCAATGCTTGAGATTTATTTGATAATTTCATTTACTCTCGTCGCTCTCATACGAGCCAATCAATCTTAACCGTATAGTGAAGCACGACTATTTGACCAATTGATGTCGAACAACTACACGATATAGCTAAACAACCAATAAAAAAGGGCGTAAATCGCCCCTATGTTACACAGAAAAGCAATGCCCACTGTGCAAAAAGGCCCACCTTATTGTGAGCCTCTTTTTAGAAACTTGGTAGCGGGAGCTGGATTTGAACCAACGACCTTCGGGTTATGAGCCCGACGAGCTACCAGACTGCTCCATCCCGCATCAACGTGCAAAAATTATATACAAATATGAAAAAAAGTCAATTTAAGTTTTTTCATATTTGCTTGATTAAGTTGCACCTTAATCAAATGGTAGCGGGAGCTGGATTTGAACCAACGACCTTCGGGTTATGAGCCCGACGAGCTACCAGACTGCTCCATCCCGCAACAATACAAACACTGCACACACCAAACTTACTGGTTATTAAGCTTGGTGCGGAAGGGGGGACTTGAACCCCCACGCCCGAAAGCACTACCACCTCAAGGTAGCGTGTCTACCAATTCCACCACCACCGCAGTATTGTGGGACGCATTCTATTCCCTTAAACGCAAAAAGGAAAGCGCTAATTCAACTTATTCAGTTGTTTTTGGTGCAGTTGGTGAAGTTTCAGGCGATGTCGCTGGTGCAGACATCGATGTCTGAACAGTTTTTAAACTATATGCATCTGTCGTTTGTTTTTTAGCAAATACGGCGAGCGTTAAACTAGTGACAAAGAACAAAGCGGTAAAAATCGCGGTTAAACGAGTTAAAAAGTTACCCGCACCCGAAGCACCAAATACGGTAGCAGCACCACCACCACCAAATGATGCGCCTGCTTCTGCACCTTTACCTTGTTGTACCAGAACCAAAGCAATAATTAAGATTGCCAAAATGATGTGTACAACGAGTATAAAACTATACATCTCAATTCCTCGTTATTTGCTTTGTGCAAATGCTTTTGCGATTTGGTAAAACGATTGCGCATTTAAAGATGCACCACCGACCAAAGCGCCATTAATATCTGGACATGCCGCCAATTCAACTGCATTTTCAGCTTTTACACTGCCGCCATAAAGAATCGCCATCTCAGCACCAAATGCCGTGATTTGCTTTAGACCTTCACGAATTTTTGCATGCATGGCTTGAGCATCAGCAGGAGAAGCCGTCTTCCCTGTTCCGATTGCCCAAATAGGCTCATACGCTATCACAATATTTTGCCATTGTTCAGTTTTTACTACAGCTGCCATATCACAAATTTGTTGTAATACCACTTGTTCTGCTGCACCCTGTTCACGTTGCTCTAAGCTTTCGCCCACACAATAAATAACAGTCAAACCAGCAGTTAATGCATTTTGTAATTTAGCTTTTAAAATTTCGACATCATCGCCAAATAATTCACGACGTTCAGAATGCCCAATTAAAACAAATTCAATGCCACTGTCTTTTAACAGTTCGGCGCTCACTTCACCTGTATAGGCACCTGTACCTGCGACACGAGAAACATCTTGCGCAACCGTATAAATCGTTCTCACTGCATCTTTAAATTGTGTCTGAATGCCGCTTAACGCGATTGCAATTGGCGCAACACCAATATGACATTGCTCAGCTGCAATATCTTCCTGTTGTAATAACTGTTTAAATTCTTCTACTAATTGGAAAGCATTCGCATGCATTGGATTCATTTTCCAATTGCCAACAACCCAAGGAGTAATGCTCGAGTTCGACATACTTCGCCCACCCACTGTTAATTTCTCAAAAATGCTGCATATTTTACACGGATTTTTATAAAATTCAGTTTTTTCTTTTACTGGTGTATAAATGACTAAAAATCATGAAGATCAGTAAAAGCTGCTCTCCTACCGTCATAATATTATGGTGTTTCAGTGTAAAATTTAAAGCTTGCCACAATTGAATTGATTTGATTATTGGCAAGATTTAATTCAATGAAAGAAAATTAATTTGCAAAAAACTCGATCAGTTCAAAGTTTTCGCTATGAATCAAGGCAAAAACAACACTTTCTGTAGTAGTATTTTTGCATAACAAAAGTATAATTTTTAGAATACATATTATAAACATTTATTGTCATAAGGCGGACAGATGTCAGGATTACATACGTCTCCAAAGTTTTCGGGGTTTATTCGACGGTTAGTTGAAGATGGACACATGTCCACCACAACTATGCAAACCGCAATTGACGCGGCTAAAAAAGCACAACAAGACATCGTTGTACATCTGATTGAACAGCATCGTTTATCTCCCCTAACCATTGCTGAAACGATTGCAGCCGAATTCGGTGAACCACTTTTCGATCTGGCTGTATACGATACGGCTTTGCTACCTCGCGATCTGGCAGACAACAAACTCATTCAGAAGCATAAAGTTGCGCCATTACTACAACGTGGGCAAATTTTATATGTCGCGACCAGCAATCCCACCAATATTGAAGCGTTAGATGCCATTCGCTTTAATACCAAACTCAATATTGAGCCCATCATTGTTGAGCACATAAAACTCGAAAAACTGATTGAACAGCAGTTTGGAGATTCTGGTAGTTTCGATTTTGGTGAAAGTGAAGACTTTGATCTCGACATTGATGTAAGCCAAGATCCAAACAAAGAAGAGGATGACACGCCACAAGGCGATGAGTCTCCGATTGTCAAATATATCAATAAGCTGTTGATTGATGCGATTCGTATGGGTGCATCCGACTTACATTTTGAACCTTATGAAAAAATGTATCGTGTACGCTACCGTGTTGATGGTGTACTCCGTCAAATCGCCACTCCCCCCTTACAAATGGCAACCCGTCTCGCCTCACGTTTAAAAGTCATGTCTCAAATGGACATTTCTGAAAAACGAATGCCACAAGATGGGCGTATTAAACTTAAACTTTCCAAGACCAAATCCATCGATTTCCGTGTCAACTCACTCCCCACCCTGTTTGGCGAAAAGTTGGTGTTACGTATTCTCGATCCATCCAGTGCCATGTTGGGGATTGAAGCACTCGGTTATGAGGATGAGCAAAAAGCCTTATTTATGGATGCCCTAGATAAGCCACAGGGCATGCTCCTCATCACAGGTCCAACGGGTTCAGGTAAAACCGTTTCTTTGTATACAGGTTTGAATATCCTGAATACCGAAGACACTAATATTTCGACCGCCGAAGATCCAGTTGAAATTAACTTGGAAGGGATTAATCAGGTCAACGTCAATCCGAAAACAGGACTTACCTTCTCTGCAGCGCTGAAAGCGTTTTTACGTCAAGATCCTGACGTGATCATGGTCGGGGAGATTCGTGATCTGGAAACGGCTGAAATTGCCATTAAAGCCGCACAAACGGGTCATATGGTGATGTCAACCCTGCATACCAATAGCGCACCAGAAACCCTAACCCGTTTACGTAACATGGGGGTGCCTTCTTTCAACATTGCAACTTCTGTCAATCTGGTGATTGCGCAACGCTTAGCGCGTCGTTTATGTAATCAATGTAAAGAAGCCATTGAAATACCAAGACAAAGTCTATTGGAGCTTGGGTTTACTGAGCAAGACTTGGCGAACCCTGAGCTTACAATTTTTCAACCTGTCGGTTGTGCTGAATGTCGCGAAGGTTATAAAGGCCGTGTGGGGATTTATGAGGTGATGAAAGTTACACCTGAAATTTCCAGATTGATTATGGAGGATGGTAATGCAATACAAATTGCAGCAGCATCAGAACAAGCAGGCTTTAACAATCTCCGTCGTTCAGGTTTGAAAAAAGTCATGCGAGGAATTACCTCTTTGCAGGAAGTCAACCGAGTGACTAGTGAATAAAATTAATAAAAAGGATTAATAATCATGGCAGCTAAAAAAGCGCAAATGATGCCAACTTTTGCTTATGAAGGGGTCGACCGGAAAGGAGCAAAAATTAAAGGGGAATTACCAGCACGCAATATGGCCTTGGCAAAAGTCACTTTGCGTAAACAAGGCGTGACCATCAAAAACATTCGGGAAAAACGTAAGAATATTCTCGAAGGTCTGATGAAGAAAAAAGTCACCACACTCGATATTACGATCTTTACCCGCCAATTGGCGACGATGATGAAAGCGGGTGTCCCATTAGTTCAAGGTTTTGAAATTGTGGCGGAAGGATTAGAAAATCCATCCATGCGTGAGGTGGTACTCGGGATTAAAGGCGAAGTCGAAGGGGGTAATACCTTTGCTGGTGCACTGAAAAAATATCCACAGTATTTTGATAATTTATTTTGCTCTTTGGTTGAGTCGGGTGAACAGTCGGGCGCGCTTGAAACCATGTTAGATCGCGTCGCGATTTATAAAGAGAAAAGTGAATTACTCAAGCAAAAAATTAAAAAAGCCATGAAATATCCAATCTCGGTGATAGTCGTGGCTGTGGTGGTGACAATTATTTTGATGGTCAAAGTGGTCCCCGTATTCCAAGATTTATTTAGTTCTTTTGGCGCTGACCTCCCCGCTTTTACCAAAATGGTGGTAGAAATGTCAAAGTGGATGCAAGAATATTGGTTCATTTTGATCATCGTCATTGGTGCGATCATTGCCGCTTTCATGGAGGCAAAAAAGCGGAGTAAGAAATTCCGTGACTTATTGGACAAAATGGCACTGAAAGCGCCTATTTTCGGGGATTTGGTCTACAAAGCCATTATTGCCCGCTATAGTCGTACGCTTGCGACGACATTTGCCGCTGGGGTTCCGCTGATTGATGCACTTGAATCTACTGCTGGCGCAACCAATAACGTCGTTTATGAAGAAGCAGTGATGAAAATTCGCGAAGATGTCGCAACAGGTCAACAACTGCAATTTGCGATGCGTGTTTCAAATCGTTTCCCCTCTATGGCGATTCAAATGGTGGCAATTGGTGAAGAGTCAGGTGCTTTAGACAGCATGCTTGATAAAGTCGCAACGCATTATGAAAATGAAGTCGACAATGCGGTGGATGGCTTAACTTCAATGATGGAGCCTTTAATCATGGCGATTCTTGGTGTACTAGTGGGTGGTCTGGTGATTGCGATGTATTTACCAATCTTCCAAATGGGCTCAGTTGTCGGATAATTTGGTACTTAAATGCAATCTTTATTTTCTTATTTTATCGAGAACCTAACTGCACTTTACCTTGCAGTTGGGCTTTTTAGTTTATGTATTGGCAGTTTTTTAAATGTTGTCATTTTTCGCACCCCTCGTATGATGGAACAGGAGTGGCAGCAAGAATGTCAAATGCTGTTACACCCAGAACAACCCATCATCGATCAAAGTAAACTGACTTTAAGCCAACCAGCCTCAACCTGTCCAAAATGTGACTCGCCCATTCGTTGGTATCAAAATATTCCAGTGCTCAGTTGGTTAGTACTTCGTGGCAAATGTGGGACTTGTCAGAATCCAATTAGTATTCGCTATCCACTAATTGAATTACTCACGATGGTCTGTTCTTTGGTTGTGGTCGCCGTATTTGGTGCAACCATCCAAATGCTGTTTGGCTTAATCTTAACGTGGGTACTGATTGCCTTAACTTTTATTGATTTTGATACCCAACTTTTGCCTGATCGTTTTACCCTACCCTTAGCCGCGTTAGGTTTGGGAATAAATAGCTATGCGATTTATACTACAGCCGGCGCCGCAATTTGGGGTTATTTAATTGGTTTCCTATGCCTTTGGATTGTTTATTATATTTTTAAACTAATTACAGGCAAGGAAGGTATGGGCTACGGTGACTTCAAACTCCTCGCAGCCTTAGGCGCTTGGATGGGGCCAATGCTGCTGCCTTTAATTGTGCTACTCTCTTCAATGCTTGGCGCAATTATTGGTATTATTTTGATAAAAGTGCGCGGTGAAAATCAACCTTTTGCATTTGGTCCTTATATTGCGATTGCAGGTTGGATTGCCTTTTTATGGGGTGATCAGATTATGAAAGTTTATCTAGGTGGTTAATATGCGTTTTATCTTGGGTATTACAGGCGGTATTGGAAGTGGTAAGTCGGCAGCCACACAATGGTTTGAATCCCAAGGAATTACCATAGTCGATACTGATATCGTAGCACGAGAAGTGGTTGAACCCGGCCAACCGGCCTTAAAGTCAATTCAAGATGCTTTTGGGGATTGGGTCTTATTGGAAGATGGTAATCTCGATCGGCGTGCCCTGCGTGAACATATCTTCCAATTTCCAGAAGCACGTCAAGACCTAGAAAAAATTACCCATCCGGCCATTCGTCAGTCGATTATTCAGCAATTACAACAAGCTGAAAGCCCATATGTGATCTTGGTTTCGCCCCTACTGTTTGAAACCAATCAGCATGAACTGGTCCAACATACTTTACTGGTCGATGCTGATGAGCAAACACAACTACAACGTGCCAGCCAACGTGATGGGCAAAGTGAAGAACAAATCCGAAAAATCATTGCTGCGCAAATGTCGCGTACTCAAAAACAACAGTTGGCAGATGATATCGTGATCAATGATGGTCTGTTAGAACATTTGCACCAGCAGCTCAAACCGCTGCATTTCAGCTACTTACAACGTGCAGAACACAGCGCTTAACCTTGTTTCTTTTTTTCTAATTGTACGCTCAAGCTGTCTTTACGTAGCCATCGCCATGGCTGCAAAGCACCAATTCCCATCCCAATCAAACCACAAACTATTGCAGCATTGAGTGGCTCATTTAATAAAGGGACTGCTACTACTGCGGCAATAAACGGTGCCAAGGTCACAATACTCCCCGTATTAAATGCCCCCAAACGCTCAATCGCTGCCACATAGCTTAAAGTAGCCACGATCACCACCAAGATGCCATGAAAAAGCCCTTGAATCAGCAGATGGATCGGTGCAGCATCTTGAAAATGCTTGGGAATAAATAAAAGATAAATCGGTAAATAAATGATTGCAGACCAAATCACCACGCCAGCGGTTGCATGCCACGCAGATAGCTTCCACTGCTTTAACAGTACCGTGAAAATCCCCCACCATATCGCACTAATAAAAAGCAGTAGATCTCCAACACCCAATGCCGAAGCTTGCTGATGCAGCATCAAATAGCTCATCAGCATCAAAGCCGCCATCATGATCAATAGACTGAACCAAGTGTGTTTATCAAAAGGCTGTCTAAACAACAGATAAGCCGCTACAGCGGTACACAAGGGAATACAGCCATTAAGAAAAATAGCGGCGTGGGCTGCAGGCGCATGTAAAAAGGCGGTATAGACCGTTAAACAGTAAATCAAGCCGCCAATAAGCGCCAAAATAACAGGACGCGGATGCCATAAGAAGGCAAAATCTTTTTTATAGATTAAGACTGGAAGTAGAATCAAAGAGGCAATTGCAAAGCGCATTGCCACCAGATCCCAGACACTGACATGCCAATGTGCATTGAGACGGGAAAAAATGGTAAATCCGCCCCAAATACACATGGTAATAAAGACAAAGAAATAGCCTTGCGTACGGATGGTCATCTGAGTTTACATTGCCAACATTTGGCTAAATTATACAGCACTACGCTGACGACACGCCTCATAAAGTGCCATACCTGTTGCCACACTCACATTCAGACTTTGTAGATCACCAGACATTGGAATATAAACGGTATGATCACATTGTGACTGAGTAATTGGACGAAGGCCTGTATCTTCTGCACCCATAACAATCACTACAGGACCTTTGAAATCACATTGTTGTATCGGCAATGCTTTCTCATCCAGCATCGTCCCGATCACACGGGTATGGGTCGTGTCTTTTAAATGCGCTAGGGTTCGAGCGAGGTTAGTGACTTGAATAAATTTGACTTTTTCAGCGCCGCCTGCTGCAACTTTACGTGCTGTCGGGGTTAAACTGGCTGAACGATCACGGGGAACAATCACCGCCTGAACGCCCATCGCAGCCGCAGTACGAATACATGCGCCCAGATTATGCGGATCAGTCACTTGATCAAGTGCTAACAACAATGCATCTGGCGACTGTTGCATGATCTCATCCAAATCTTTTTCATTTAAGGTTGGATGTGGACGCACAGCGGCCACTACACCTTGATGAAATGGTAGCCCTGCGAGCTTTTCTAAGCTATCACGACTGGCTTTTTGTACACTGATCCCAAAAGGTTCTGCCAACTGCAAAATTTTTTGCAAACGCTGATCATCACGACCCTTCAATGTAAATAAAGTCAAAACGCGTTCAGGCTCCAACTCCAACAATGACTCCACTGAATGAACGCCATAATAATATTCGGGTTTTGCCATGAACGACCTCGTTTAGAAGCTCCTCTTTTATCAAGAGGATATTAGGGAATTTTAAAAAAACAAAAATCCTGCAAAGCAACTTTACAGGATTTTCTTTGAGCGTAGTGTACTCGATTTAAGAAGGAATAGGTTAACCTTCTAAATGGCAAACATAATCGAGTACTTCATCTGCTTCAATGTGAAACATGCTGTTTCCAGGTACATAAAAAGACTGACCTGCGCGGAATAATTCACTTTCAGTGCTATCTGCGATTTTGACACGGCATTCACCAGAAATAATTTCCATACGCTCTGGAACATGTGTTTCGAACGTTAAAGCTTGTTCAGTAGGTAAAATAACCCCTAAAGTCTTTTTTGTACCATCTTCAAATTGTACAGTATGGCTAATACACGCCCCACCAAAATACACATTCGATTTCTTAATGACCGTTACATGATCAAATTGCACTGAACTCATGCGTACTCTCCAAATAATGCCGCATTTATATTAGATTATGCTGGACGTAGTTTAATTGTGCCGTGACAACTAATCAATCCATTTTCTAGACTAAACATAGCAATTTTCATACCTGAGCCCAGATTAACAAAGCAACGCTTTGTCTGGGCGCAAGACGAACAGCTTTGCTGTGAGTGGCGAAGATAAATAACGTGAATTTAGACCTTGCGCCATATATAGCTCATATGCTGCGAGTGGCGAGGATTAACAAAGCTAAGTATACCCACACGCAAGACAAGCAACTTTTTACTTATCGCAATGGCTAAGCATAAGACCAACCACTTTTCTAGTCACGATTAAGAAATACAAAGTGAAACTTTCTCTTAAACTTACAAACTATCAGTAATTCCTCAGTAAATCAGGAAAATCCTGTATTCCGCTCTTGTCGTCACTTTAAAACTTCTCTATCTTTAAGCAAAAGATTCCGTGCATTGGATGCGTTTATGCTCACCCATTTAACTTTAATTAATTTTGCACTCGCCGACCATCTGGCTTTAGACATTGAACAAGGCTTCAATGTGCTGACTGGTGAAACTGGTGCGGGCAAATCATTACTGTTAGATGCACTTTCAGCGTGCTTAGGTGAACGCACTGATACCAATTATGTGCGTTATGGTGCAGACAAAGCCGATGTTACCGCTGTGTTTAGTTATCAGCCCAAAAGTGCGGAAGCACATTGGCTCACCGAACATGAATTGGATGATGATTCTGGTGAAATCCATTTAAGACGTGTGATTTTCGCTACTGGCCGCAGCAAAGCGTGGATTAATGGACGTCCGAGTAGTTTGGCCGAGTTGAAAGAAATCGGACGCTTACTGGTACAACTGTATAGTCAACATAGTCAACAACAGTTACTCGAACCGCCTTATCCGAGACGCTGGCTAGACCGTTATCATAATTTCGCAGAACCTTCACAAGCAGTACGTGAAGCGTATAGCACATGGCAACGAAATATTCGTCAACATCAAGCCGCTTTAGATGCGCAAGCGACACGTATTCAAAAAATACAAAGCCTAGAGTCCCAAATAGAAGAGCTTGAAGAGGTTATTCAAACCGATTATCGCGAAACAGAACAAGAGTTTGATCGTCTCAGCCATCATGAACATATCATGCAGGACTGTAGTTATAGCCTCAATGTCTTGGATGAAGCGGAGCAAAATATCACTCAAGAAGTTGCCTCAATCATCCGTCGCTTAGAATCTCATGCAGGTCGGAGCGAACAGTTAGCCAATATTTATAACTCTTTATTAAATGCACAAAGCGAAATAGACGATGCAACCGCGAGTTTGCGTCAGTTTATTGATCGTCAAAGCTTTGACCCTGAGCGCATGGAACAGTTGAATGCAACCCTCGAAGTGTTCCATCGTCTAGCACGTAAACATCGCACTCAACCGGAATTACTGAAACAAGAATATCAAACTTGGCAGCACGATTTAGAGCAACTCCATCAACTTGAAGATCCAGAAACGCTGGCCGAACAAGTTGAAGCTTCCTATCAGGCATTTATACAAGCTGCGCAACATCTAGATGATATTCGACGTGCGGCCGCAATTCCATTGGCGAAACAACTGACTGAACAAGTTAAACCATTGGCACTACCTGAAGCACATTTTGAATTTAAATTTGAACCACAGGATCCTAATGCTGAAGGTCTGAGCTTTATTCAGCTTCTCTTTACTGCAAATAAAGGGATTCCACCGCAACCATTGGCACGCGTTGCATCAGGTGGTGAGTTATCTCGTATTGCACTGGTCATGCAAGTGATGAATGCAGAGAAAACAGATGCAGAAGTGCTGGTCTTTGATGAAATTGATGTGGGGATCAGTGGTGGCACAGCAGAAGTGGTGGGTCGCTTACTGGCTGATCTGGCACAACATGTCCAATTATTGTGTATCACACATCAGGCGCAAGTTGCAGCACAGTCAGATCAACATTTATTGGTGAAAAAACAACAGACTGATCCAGCCAGCAGTACCATCATCGAGTTGGGAGAGGAACAGCGTATCCTCGAATTGGCCCGCATGTCTGGCGGGGTCGAAATTAGCGAAACCACCTTACAGCATGCACGCCAACTGCGTCAGCTTAAGTTCCAAACGGCCTAATTAAAGCGATAAAATTTCAGAAAAAGATTGGCGAAATCCGATTAACTCTTGTATGTTGATAAAAAGAACCTATATAGATAAATCAACACAATACATTGATGGAGAATCGCCTAGGTGACGAAACAATATTTAACTCACCGTTGTCTCATCGCTCCACCAGACATGGCAGATGACTTTTTTGCCAATACAGTCATCTATATTGCTCGCCATGACGAAGACGGCGCTCAAGGCATTATTATCAACCGACCTTCAGACTTACAAATCAAAGAATTACTCAATGATTTAGAGATTGATGCAGATAACGTACATCCTCATGCTGTATTGCAAGGCGGTCCTTTGCGCCCTGAAGCTGGATTTGTGCTGCATACTGGTCAGCCGACATGGCATTCATCCATTGCGATTGGTGAAAATGTCTGTATCACCACCAGTAAAGACATTTTGGATGCAATTGCACATAACGAAGGTGTAGGGCGTTATCAAATTGCTTTGGGTTACGCCAGCTGGAGTAAGAATCAGCTCGAAGAAGAAATGATACGGGGAGATTGGCTGATTTGTGAGTCGGATATGGATTTAATTTTTAATTTGCCTTATCACGATCGTTGGGATGCCGCTTACAAAAAAATTGGGGTAGACCGCACTTGGTTTGCTTCTGAGATTGGTCATGCCTGATATACAAACACCCCAATCCATCATGGCATTTGACTTTGGTACCCAAAAAATGGGGATGGCGATGGGTCAATCCAGTATTGAAAGTAGCAATCCCCTACCATTATTTCCGATGAAAGATGGTATTCCAGACTGGGATAAATTATTAAAGATTGTCAAAGAATGGCAACCGAATTTATTTATCGTGGGTTTACCACTGAATATGGATGATAGTGAATCTGAGCTCTCTGCCCGAGCGCGAAAATTCGCCCGTCGTTTACGCCACCAAACCAATATTGAAACATGGATGGTAGATGAGCGCTTAACCACACGGGAAGCCAGAGAAGAACTCGAATTTTATCAAAGTAAAGGTCAGGCAAAACGTTTATCGGCTGATAGCTTTGCAGCGGCGCTATTGATTCAGAGCTGGTATCGCAACCCAGTTGGAATTACCCCTTAAAAATATCCCCCATAAGATTCAATCGCCTAGTGCTATGAATACCACTAGGCGATGATGTCAAACTCAAAGCACGTTTCACGAATAAAATAAAATTTTTAACCTTAATTGAATTACTTCTCGATAATTCTAACTGTTGCCGTACGCCCAGAAACAAAGGCCAATGGATTTTTCGGCTGCTCATCCAATACAATTTTCACTGGTACGCGCTGTGCCAAACGCACCCAACTAAAGGTTGGATTCACATTGGCCAATAAATTCGAGCTGCCAGAACGTTCACGATCTTCAATCCCCGTTGCTATGCCTTGTACATGGCCCCGAATACGTTGCTTATCTCCCATCAACTGTACGGTTGCAGCATCACCCACATGAATACGGTTCAGTTTAGTCTCTTCAAAATAACCGACGACATAGAGCTGATGACGGTCTAATAAAGCAGCAACTGCCTGTCCTACCTTCACATAATTACCAACCCGCAAATCAAAGTTCGACAAGGTGCCATCCGCAGGTGCAACCACTTCAGAACGATTAAGATTCAACTCAGCCAAATGTAAGCTGCTGGTTGCCACTTCGATTAATGCTTGCTGCTGTTGAATGGCTGCATTGGCTTGCTCAATACTGGCGGTGAGCTGCTCACGCTCAGCAACAGCTTGATCACGAGTCGCAAAAACCTGATCTTGCTCTTGTTTAGAAATCGCACCATCCATTAAGCTGGCATAGCGTGCTGCATTTTTCTCAGCCAGTTTCATATTGGCTTCAGTTTTCACTAAGCTCGCTTTCGAACCTGCTAAATTTGCATGTGCTTGTGCTAAACCGGCTTTGGCTTTGGCAAGATCTGATTTGGCTTGTTCAACATCCAAGGCTTGACGCGCGACATCAATCTTGAACAGCACCTGCCCTTTTTTTACCGTCTGGTTATCTTGTACCAAGACTTCAGTCACCAAACCATTCACATCCGAAGCAACTTGAATCACATCACCACGGACACGCCCATCACGTGTCCACGGTGCTGCATTATAGTAATTCCATAAATGCACGATGGTGTAAACGGCAATCACAACTACAACCAGCAATACAATTGGACGTATAACTTTTCTTACATCAAATGCACTCATGTTTATTACCTCTACCACCTTTCTTTAAATCATTAAATTTTAGAATGAGCATTTCGTCCAAAACCTCAGGCCCACAGCCAAACAAATAGACAATGCACCAGTAGCATCAAACCCAAGTAAAAGCACAAATTGAAAATACTGGGCAATGCAATCCAGCCTTTGATGACCAAACGATCAACCAAGGGACTGAGTAGCTTAAACAGCACATAAGCAACAATGGCTTGTACCAAAAGGATTGGGATATAAACCCCATAAAGATTCATTTCACCCATGAGATACCCCTAAACCATAGCTGTCCGAATACATCTGTTCTATTGAGACATGACCAATACTTTCACAAATATTATTCAGTGAAATGAGCAGCCGTTGCCGCAACTGCACATCTTCAATCTGTTGAGAGATGTCTTGTAAACATTCTATTTGTTGCACAATCTGAATCGGAAAATGATGAATTGAAAGTTGCTTTTCTTGGCTCTGAAAATAATCTGCCAACTGCTGTTGTAACTGGTTCAAGCCATTTTGTAGTTCCAATAACTGTGGCAATTTTTGGCTAATTTCTTGCAAACGGACTAAATCAACAATCGAACTACTTTCAACCAATGCATTGTGAATCGCTGTTTTCACGTCTGGATTTTGTACCATCTTGGTATTTAACACCCCGACACGGTCCAACATACTACGTAAATGAATTTTAAAATCAGTGCCATAAGACAGATGTAAAGCTTGGCGCATCGCCTGATAATGCAAAGCTAAAATTCGCGTTGCACTGGTATCTGGTGAAACAGCACGGACCAAATCAATCACAATCAGGGAGACCAAAACGCCTAACACCATGGCAAAGGAACTATCCAGATAAGAGACAGCATCCATGGTATATTTGTTGTGTAGGTTCAAGCCCATCATGGTATTAATCCCGAGCACCATCCCCACAGGCATCAGCATTTGATTGGCCATCATGGTCACAGCAACAAGGAATACTGGAAATAGTACCAGTGCCAATTGCCAGAAATGAGTGATATGTGGAAAGATTCCAAAAGCATAGATGAAAACTAAACCCGCCGAGACAATACTGCCCCAGATAAAAATACGTAATACAGGCACTGGATTATCCAAGGCCGTTAAGATACAGGCAGTAATCGCCCCCATTTGAGCCATCATAAAGCCTGCTTTCCAACCCGAAAGAATCCAAGCTGCGGTCACAATAAAGGTAATTAACACCGCACTGATGCCGCCACGAACGGCAATGCCATGATCGCGATGCAAACTCGGATACTTGGTGGTGATTGCAGTAATTTCAGCTGGAATCTCTTTGTTGCCTTGCTGAATTTGCTGCCAAATCAATTTCACCGCCAACATATTGGCAATAAAATGACGAACATCCATCTTCAAGGCACCCAATACAATTTGCTGTTCAGCTGTGGCTTGTGCAATCAGCTCGGCAAAATCTTCTTCGAATTTTATCGGTAAACCCTGCAAATCACTGGATTGGACAATGCGCTCTTGCTTTAAAAAAGCCAAGGTATCTTGGCGGATACGATTTAAATGCGGCCTAAGATTACTCAGTTGCATTTGTTCCAATTGTTTCACCCTTTGCGATAAAGCCACCAGATTGGCCACCACCAATGACACCTGATGCAGCATTTCCTGCAAGGTTTTGGTCATGCCCTTTAACTCACCTTTTTCATAAGCCAAATGTACGGCTAAAGCATGAATATCAGCTGTATCACGGGTAATCACCGACAAAATTTGTGTATAGTCTTCTGGCGTTTCTTGAACAGTAATCAGCTTTTCAAAAGTACTTTCCAAATCATTCAGGGTTTTATTGACCCGCTGTTTAATCATTGCACCGACATGCACAGGGAAAAAGGTTGCTGAAACCACGGCGGTTGAAATCACCCCCACGGAAATTTCAAGTACACGCGCCAAGGCAATATCAAAAATATTATAGCTATCAATATAGGTAATCGCGTTATACACAATCATGGCGGTTGAATAACCCGCTAGCATGAATACATAACTACGTGGTGTCCGGTCGAGCAAAGAGACATAAAGTGCAAAGCCCACCCATAAGGACAAAATAATGGTAAACAACCAAGGGGTATTAATAAAATGAGGGGTCAGAAACAAGGCAATCATGGCGCCTGCGACCGTTCCGACTAAGCGATACACACATTTTGAAGACACCATACCCGAATAGGGACTGGCAATAATCAACACCGTACCAATCGACCACATCGGATTAATCAAATCCAACTCAAACGAAATAAACAGTGCCAGCATACCTGCTACAAAGGTTTTGCAGGCAAAGATGAGGTCAAGTCGACTCGGTCTAAAAGCCAACAGCTGTTTAAATAGCATGAATATGTCTCAGTTCAGCGTCAGTTTAATCACGCATACCATCACTAAAAAAGTGACAAGCTGTCCAGACTGATTTGAAAGCATTCAGATCAGGGCAAGTGCGATGAGTGAAACTGGATATAAGGAGTGATCTGCAATACTTAGCATTTTTAGGCATTTTCACCTAAAAATAATTATCCACATAAGACATTGCATAGCTTATTTTTTCAAAATCGAGTAAATTAGTCAACATAAATTATCACCATTTGATAATTTTTCATTTTAATTTAAAATAATCACTATAAAATTTATCATTTTTCTCAGTATTCATGCTAAACGATTGATCTCGGATGATCAGGTTTAAAAGTACATACACGACCTTTCGCTTTTCTGTTATAAAGCAATAAAAGTTCGGTTTTCACGTTATTTTGTAAGGAGTAGGCGTCCCATCATGGCCATTTCGAGTTTTGGTAAAATTCTTACTGTGCTGGATTTATTTTCAGTTTCACGTCCGATTATCAATGTCGATATCATTTGTGATGAGCTTGCGCTATCCAAACCTACCGCTTATCGTTATCTCAAAGAACTGGTTTCGACGGACATCTTAAAGCGGATTAGTGGCACATCGGGTGACTATACACTCGGCTCTAAAATTGCCGTTTTAGATTATATTTCTCACAGCACTGACCCACTGATTCAAATCAGCATTCCCTTTATGCGCGATATCGTGGAACGCACCGAACTGTGCTGCTTATTAACCTATTTAAATCATGATTATTGTATCGACCTACATCATGAGACCTTTAAAGATGCCGAATTACTCTCTTTTGGCCGAGGTTGTCCACGACCCGTTTACGTCGGTGCTTCGCCCAAGATCGTGATTGCGCATTTAAGCAAGCAACGTATTCAAGCCTATTATCAGCAGTTTTCAAAAGAATTGGCACAAGTTGGATTTGCGCAGACTCAGGATGAATTCATCCAACACATGCGGAAAATCAAAAAACAGGGCTTCTACCTATCCCAAGGTGAAATCGATCCTCAACTGTGCAGTTTGTCTGTGCCGATCCGTTTCTCCAGCAAAGAGGCGCCGATTGCACTCACATTAGTGGCTTCAAAGAATCGTTTTGACTTCATCAACATTCAAAAGTTAATTGAAATCTTGCAAAATAATGCGACTCAAATTGAACATAAATTTGCAACGCTGTCTGAGAGCCAAGGCAACCCGATTTGAGAATATTAAAAAACATTTACATTTTACACGGTTGTAAATTTCAGCAAATTCTCATATTATGATTATGTTCTTCAGCATACTCTCCCAAAAGAGCATGGCTTTCCTCAGAGAACTAAGCTCATCGTTGTATGGGCTTTTTTCTTGTCTAGCCATTCATCAGGCAATAAAAAAGCCCTCTTTATAGAAGGCTTTTTAAATATTAGCTTTGTAACACGATTAAGGCTGTTTTAAGTACGGCCATGCTGCTTTCAGATAAATAAACATCGACCATAGGGTGAGAATCACTGCGGCATACAGTAAAGCATAGGCCCAGATTTCCAATGGTTTCCAGTTCAATAAGAACACACTAATCGCAATCATTTGGAAAGCTGTTTTGTATTTTCCAACAGTTGAAACCGCAACACTGGTACGAGCACCTAACTCTGCCATCCACTCACGTAGCGCAGAAACAGTAATCTCTCGCGAAATAATTACAATCGCAGCAAAAGCCATTGAAATATTCGGCTGCCACTGCACCAATACAATCAGTGCGGCGGCAACCATCAACTTATCTGCTACTGGATCAAGGAACCGCCCAAAAGCAGAACTTTGATTTAAAGTTCGTGCCAAATAGCCATCCAACCAATCTGTCACCGCAGCAAGTACAAATACCGCTGTCAGTATCAGATGACGCATCATTCCCCCATGATGCTCAGCAATTCCAATTGCCGGTGGCCAATAAGCAATCACCAAGAAAACAGGAATTAGGGCAATACGTGCCAAAGTTAAAATATTAGGAATGTTCAGGATTTGCCCTGTACTCATAAACACCGCCATGTTGTTCGCATCAAATATGCATGTCGCACAAAGGATGTGCCGAGATTATCCATGTGTAAGCAACTTTATACGAAATGCACCGCAGTGTCGACTAGGCAAAAACGGCAACTGTCTGTCTAAGTACCGCAATTAAGCGGTTTTCACGATCCCAGATATACGCATATTCCGTCGAATAACCATGTTCTGCATATTCAGTCACGACTTTGTATTTAAACCAATCTTGAATTTGATCCACAATCGGCTGCAAATAGGTAATCTGCCAACTCAATGAGCTCGCTGGTGCAGGCGTTTTAAACATTGGTAATACCCCAGGTGGCCAGACGTCCATCAGTGCAAACAGATCTGCCATTTGCATATTACGGTTTGGGTGCAAACTAGGTGAAAACCGCCCCCAACCACCAAAATCAGGCACCTTACTGCCTGCCATTGGATAACTCCCTTCTGCCCAACACAATTCAAATTGCTGTAAACATTCGGGCATTAACCCCTCAATATAGAAGGTTTTATCCAGTTGTTCGGCCGTTGGATAGTCAGGAACTGTAGGTAAGTTTTGCACATGAATCCGCGATTCACGTTGTAGACCAAAACTGGCCACCAAAATACTTTGTACCGCATCATCCTGCCAGAGTCGGATTTCTAAAGTCGTGACTGATTTTCCTTCACGTAATATTTCAGCACTGAGTCTGGCCCGTCCTTGTTGCACCGGGCCAACAAAGGTGATGTTACAGCTTAACAGTTGTTTTGCTGCATCTTGTACCGTACTCAGCGCCTTTTGGATCATCAGTCCGGCAATCAACCCGCCAAACACTGTTCGGCCTTGTAGCCAACCTGATGGAATATCGATCCATTCTTGTTGTTCAACCTGTTGATAGAGCGGAAGCAAGGACATCATTTTTCCTTTATCATCGAAATACACTATCTTTGAATGTTTTTCGCCATTTGTGAATGATCGTTTACACCGCAATACAGGGAAGATTGTGTCAATCGGTCAAATTACTCATGTAAGATTTTATAAATCGTCCGCGCCAGAACCTCACCTAACCCCGGGACTAACATCAACTCTTTTTCCGATGCTCTGAGTACCCCTTGTATCCCACCAAAATGGGTCAATAAGTCACGACGACGCTTTGGTCCAAGTCCGGGAATGGCTTCTAATACAGAGCTACTGCGACGTTTATCTCGTTTGGCACGATGCTTGGTGATCGCAAAACGATGCGCTTCATCACGTACCTGTTGAATGAGGTGTAGCGCTTTATGATCTTCTGGAAGCTGAATCTTGGTGCCATCGGTAAAATGTAGTGTTTCCAATCCCGGCTTACGACCTTCACCTTTAGATACTCCGATCATAAAGGCATCCAGCTCTAGCTCTTGCATAACCTCCATCGCCATATGCAATTGCCCTTTACCTCCATCAATTAACAGAAGATCAGGCAACATATTCTTTTTATAGCGACGGATCAGGGCTTGCCGCATGGCAGCATAATCATCGCCCCCCGTAATATCTTGAATGGCAAATTGACGATAGTCTCTCTTTCGTGATCCACCTTGATCGAACACTACACAGGAAGCAATGGGTGCTTCGCCCATGGTATGACTAATATCAAAGCATTCAATCCGATCAATCGGACGTCCCACCACCTGTTCAAGCTGATGAAAACGTTCAGTTAACTCTAAATGATTACTGAGCTTACCTTTAATCGCATGTTGTACATTCATTTGAGCCAACTCTAACCATTCGGCTCGAGTCTCACGGACTTTATGTTTAATCTGTACCCTTTTATTAAAAGTTTGCTGTAACGCTTCTTCCAATTGTTTCTGATCTGGCACATCAACATTCACAATCAACTCTGTCGGCACTTCATCGGCAACTTGGAAGTAGAAGTTGGCCATAAAGTCACTGAGCATCTGTCCCAAATCATCACTCAACATATCTGGGAAATAGCTTTTCCCTCCCAGCATTCGTCCATTCCGCACATACATAATTTGGACACAGGTCACCCCGGCTTGATAAGCAATCGCCAGAATATCGGCTTCACCTTTGATTTTAAACACCGCTTGCTGTGCCTGTACTTCACGAAGTAAAGACAAACGATCTCGATAGAACACTGCCTTTTCAAATTCCAGTGCTTCAGCCGCCTGTTCCATTTTCCCAATCAATTCTTGATTCAGCTCTTTGGTATCGCCCTGAAGGAACCTAATCGAGTTATCAACATCTTCTTTATATTCTTCAGGACTAATCAAGCCGACACAAGGCGCGGTACAGCGTTTAATCTGGTATTGCAGACACGGACGTTTGCGCTGTGAAAAATAGCTGTTTTCGCATTGGCGTACATTAAACAGTTTTTGTAAGACTAAAAGCGTATCGCGCGCACTGTAGGCACTTGGATAGGGCCCAAAAAACTTACCAATTTGATGCTTGCCCTTACCTCGTCCGCTGGCGATTCGAGGATAGGGCTTGTCTGAGGAAACAAAGATATAGACGTAGGATTTATCATCCCGCAACATAATGTTATAAGGCGGGCGGTGCAGCTTAATCAGGTTTTGTTCAAGCAATAAGGCTTCGGTTTCGGAACGTACCACCAAGCTTTCAATATCATAGATACGGGCAACCAAGGCCTGTGTTTTCGGATGCTCGATGGTTTTTACAAAATAGCTCGACACACGATTTTTTAGATTTTTGGCTTTACCCACATACAGTAACTCCCCATCTTTACCCAGCATTTTATAAACGCCAGGTAACTGAGTCATATGCGTCAGTATTTTTTCAATGTGTTCTCGAGCGTTTGGGTTCACGACATGCCTATTCTCTCTATTTACATCACATGATGTGATGTTTGCCCAATTTTTTTCAAGCCTTAAATGTGAATATCATGTAAGCGCCAAGTTTATAAGTGATTTAATGCTACGAAAGGGTTTGATTTAAGGCCTTACAAAAAGCTTGCTTATTCTTAGGTGACACCAGAATATGACTAACAACACCATCTTTCTGATAATCAATACGTAAACGATCTAAGGATAAAGCAGGAGATGAAATTAAATTATGGCTCGTGGAGATTTTAGTAATATCTGACTGATTGATCTGCCATTTAAATAGCATTGAATGAATCGTTAAGTGTTGTTCGGTCACCAGATAGCGGGTATTGAAAATTGGCCACCATAATAATGCAATGGTCAGAAAATATAGGACGGCATGTTCAGGATACTCCTGCATGGTGCCTTTCACATACATCGTCCATAAAAATTGCAGTAACAAGCCTGTTGTTGCAATCACGATCCCCCAGAACCACCAATCAATTTTAGAACGAAACGTTTGCATAGATTTTCAAAGTGAATTGTTATGAATTAAAAATATTCTAAGCCAAATTCCATAAAAAAAACGCCCTTTCGGGCGTTCATATTATTCAAACTTAAAATACATAAGGACGAATAAAAATGAGGAAGAATAGGCCGAGCATGATGAACCACTTCAAAAAGTAATACAGGGAACGGTTCGATTTCTTCAAAGCTTTGGCTTTAATACGAATCTGATAAATATAACCAAATGCTTTGTTTAAACCACCTGTTTGGTCACCCGCTTCATTGGGTGAACTCGCAGCCGTCATCACACTTTTACCAAACCAGTGATTAAATTTCTCCATAAAGCGGGTCTTTAATGGACGCTCTACATCTGCGAAGAAAATAATGCGGTTTTGGTCTGTGGTATTTTCAGCATAATGGATATAAGTTTCATCAAAAACTACACTCTCACCATCACGCCAAGAATAGCGCTCACCATCAACATCGATAAAGCAGCGATCATCATTCGGTGTGATTAAACCTAAGTGATAACGTAATGAACCTGCATACGGGTCACGGTGACGAACCAAACGACTATCTGGTGCCAGCTCAGTAAACATTGCTGCTTTAATCGTTGGCAATGTCTTTAACAAAGCTGTTGTTTTTGGACAAAGTTCGGCCGCTGATGGATGTGCCGAGTCGTACCATTTCAGATAGAATCGCTTCCAACCTGTTTTAAAGAATGAGTTAAAGCCCAAGTCATCATAGCTACTTGAAGCTTTAATACCACCTTTGTCGTACAACGCTTTAGCTTCATCACGAATCATTTCCCAATTTTCATCCAGAACTTTTAGATCCTGAAAATGCTGGGTGTCGATATACGGCTGATTCGGCACTTTAGAAAACATGTACATTAAAAAGTTAATGGGTGCGAGAATCGTAGAATGGTCAAAAAACTGACGATAAAACGAATGCTTTACTTTACCACGGCGCTGAATATACAAAGCCGAAATGATAAAAATCGCTAATATGATCCACTTAATCATAGATTACTCTATCTTCTTAGCTGAAAACCAAATGCCAATTTGATAACCAAATCTCAAAATCGCACTCAAAACAAGCTGGCTATTCTAGCAAATTTGTCCACTTAAATACCAATTTGCTTTACCTAAATCGGACAAAAGCGCTTTTCAGTTTTCCCATCACAATCAAAGAGTAAACATTCTATTTTTCCCAAAAAATTTATTTTTATTCATGCTTTAGCAATTCAAGTCTAAGCTTACAATAAATTGATGACCCTAGCGTCACGGCTTGATACAACTTGTTATGTCCTTTTTGGATATAGTTATCGTAAGATTAGCGAAGCATTTTTTGTGTGCTGAACTGCACATACGCTTTATGACATCCACTCAGAATCCTCCACAACAAGGGAGATCAGGCATGATCCACGCTGGCAATGCCATTACCGTCCAAATGCTTGCGGACGGAATTGCAGAATTCCGCTTTGACTTACAAGGTGAGTCGGTTAATAAATTTAACCGTGCAACCATCGAAGACTTCCAAGCAGCGATTGCTGCAGTGAAAGCCAATAACGATATTAAAGGCTTAGTTGTTACCTCTGGCAAATCAACTTTCATCGTTGGTGCTGATATCACTGAATTTGGCGATAACTTCGCTGCGGGTGAGCAAGCGATTGTTGATTGGCTTATGCCTGTACATGATGTCTTCAACAGCTTTGAAGATTTAGATCTACCTAAAGTTGCTGCAATCAATGGTACAGCACTTGGTGGTGGTTTTGAAATGTGCTTGGTGTGTGACTATCGTGTGATGTCAGAACAAGCGCAAGTTGGCTTACCAGAAATCAAACTCGGTATCTATCCTGGTTTTGGTGGTAGCGTACGTTTAAGCCGTGTTATTGGTATCGACAATGCCGTTGAATGGATGGCAATGGCGAATCCTAAAAAACCAGCTGCTGCACTAAAAGATGGTGCGGTAGACGCGGTTGTTGCTGCTGACAAACTTCAAGAAGCTGCTGTTGATTTAGTTAAACAGGCGCTTGCTGGTCGTTTGAACTGGAAAGCAAAGCGTCAAGAAAAATTAGATGCGATTAAATTGAACCCGCTTGAACAAATGATGGCGTTCAATACGGCGAAAGGTGCGGTCCTTGCAAAAGCAAATCCTGCACAATACCCTGCTCCAAAGCTATTGCTTGATTCTTTACAAGCAGGTGCAAGCTTAACACGTGATGAAGCATTAAAAGCTGAAGCACAAGGTTTTGCAAAAGCGGCAATTACACCACAAGCGGGTGCATTGATTGGTTTATTCATCAATGACCAAGTGGTGAAGAAAACTGCGAAAAAATATGAGAAAGGTGCTCATCCTGTTAACCAAGCAGCTGTATTAGGTGCTGGTATCATGGGTGGTGGTATTGCTTACCAAGCGGCAAGCAAAGGCACACCAATCATCATGAAAGACATTGGTAACCCACAACTTGCATTGGGTATGACAGAAGCAAATGGCTTGCTGACCAAGCAAGTTGAACGCAAGAAAATGAAACCTGCACAAATGGGTGAAACACTTGCTCGCATCCGTCCAACTTTAAGCTATGACGAGTTTAAAGAAGTGGATATCGTGATCGAAGCCGTGACTGAAAATCCAAAAGTAAAAGAAATCGTACTTGCTGATACTGAAAAACATGTTCGTGAAAACACGATCATTGCATCTAACACCTCTACGATTTCAATTACTCGTTTAGCGAAAGCATTACAACGCCCTGAAAACTTCGTGGGTATGCACTTCTTTAACCCAGTACACATGATGCCATTGGTTGAAGTGATTCGTGGTGAGAAGACTTCTGAAGAAGCAATCGCAACAACTGTGGTACTTGCTCAAAAAATGGGTAAAACACCAATCGTTGTTAACGACTGCCCTGGTTTCTTGGTTAACCGCGTATTGTTCCCTTACTTTGGTGCATTCGACCTGCTTGTAAAAGATGGTGCAGATTTCCAACAAGTGGACAATGTGATGGCGAAATTCGGCTGGCCGATGGGTCCTGCATACTTGATCGATGTTGTTGGTATCGATACAGGTGTTCATGGTGCAGAAGTGATGGCAGAAGGTTTCCCTGACCGTATGAAGCCAGACTACAAAGGTTCGATCGAAGCGATGTATGAAGCAAAACGTCTTGGTCAAAAGAATGACGTTGGTTTCTACAAATACGTGTTAGACAAGAAAGGTAAGAAAGCGAAAACTGTTGATCCAACAGCATACGAAATTATTGCACCGTTCGTGACTGGTGAAAAACGCGAGTTTGACAACCAAGAAATCATCGACCGTATGATGCTTGCTTTCTGTAACGAAACTGTTCGTTGCCTAGAAGACAACATCGTTGCTACTGCGTCTGAAGCAGATATGGCGATGATCATGGGTGTAGGTTTCCCTCCATTCCGTGGTGGTCCATGCCGTTACATCGACCAAACAGGTGTTGCTGAATACGTTGCGCTTTGCGACAAATATGCACACTTAGGTAAGGCTTATGAAGCGCCACAAATGTTGCGTGACATGGCTGCTAACAACACAAAATTCTACGGTTAAGGAGCGACGTGAATGGCTACTTTAAATCCACGTGACGTTGTGATTGTTGATGGCGTTCGTTCTGCCATGGGCAAATCACGTAACGGTATGTTCCGCAATGTACGTGCCGACAGTTTATCTGCTGAATTAGTACGTGCACTTGTTGCTCGTAACCAGTTTGATACCAACGAAGTTGAAGATGTAATTTGGGGCTGTGTCAACCAAACTTTAGAGCAAGGGATGAACATTGCTCGTAATATTGGTTTATTGGCTGACATTCCAAAAACTGCTGGCGGTCAAACAGTAAACCGTCTTTGTGGTTCTTCAATGCAAGCAATCCACACGGCTGCTGCACAGATTGCCACCAACCAAGGTGATGTATTCATCATTGGTGGTGTTGAGCACATGGGCCACGTTGGTATGATGCACGGCATCGACCTGAACCCAGAAGCATCTAAACACTATGCCAAAGCATCGAACATGATGGGCTTAACCGCTGAAATGTTAGGTCGTATGAATGGTATTACACGTGATGAACAAGATGCATTCGGTGTTGAATCTCACCGTCGTGCTTGGGCTGCAACACAAGAAGGTCGTTTTAAGAACGAAATCGTTGGTGTTGAAGGTCATGATGCTAATGGCTTCAAAATCCTTTGCGACATCGACGAAGTCATTCGTGCTGATGCCAACCTTGAAGCATTCAAAGCATTGAAACCAGTGTTTGATCCTAAAGGTGGTTCAGTCACAGCAGCAACGTCTTCTGCGCTTTCTGACGGCGCATCTGCAATGTTGCTGATGTCTGCTGAACGTGCTCAAGCATTGGGTTTAAAACCACGTGCTGTGATTCGTTCAATGGCGATTGCGGGTTGTGATGCTGCAATCATGGGTTATGGTCCAGTACCTGCAACTCAAAAAGCGCTGAAACGTGCGGGTTTAACCATGGCGGATATCCAAACCATCGAGTTAAACGAAGCATTTGCTGCTCAAGGCTTATCAGTGATGAAAGGCCTAGGCGTTTATGACAAACAAGACATCATCAACTTGAATGGTGGCGCGATTGCATTGGGTCACCCATTGGGCTGTTCTGGTGCGCGTATCACAACAACCTTGTTGAACGTGATGGAACAACAAGATACACAAATCGGTCTTGCGACCATGTGTATCGGTCTTGGTCAAGGTATCGCGACCATTATCGAACGTGTTTAATCGACACTGAGATAAACGAAAAATCCCCGTGCTAAGCGGGGATTTTTTTATGTGATAGAAATTCGTTTCATCGTTGTATCAAATTCTTAAAATACAAATGCCCACTGTAGACAGAACAATACACGGCAAATTATGATCGCAGTTCCAACAAATAATAAGGTTCTAACAATGTTTAAAAATATGGCAGCCGATCTAATGGGAACCAGTGATATCGGTAAGATTATTGAACCTCAAGATTATGATAAAACGGATATTGATGACTATATTTTCCATGAAGACAATGAAAAAATCTTCTTCCTCATCAAAGCAAAAACAGATGAATATTGCTTTACCAACACGGCATTTATCCACCTTGATGGTACCAGTGCGGTGAGTAAGAAAAGAACCCTCAATCGTTATCCTTATAAACACTACCAAATTAGCCGCGTACTGCTTGAAACCGCCGGAACCATTGATCGCGATGTCGAGATCAAATTCCAATTGGGTGGTGCGGCTTATTCAATTGATATTGAGAAAGCACAAATCGAAAAAGTACGCGACTTATATAAAGCCTTGTTTAGTATTGGCGAAACATGTAAAGAAATCGAGCGCCAATACACCACATTGGTTCAAACCCAGCAAGCCGTAAACAGTATGTTCTCGCTGCGTGAACTGCCAGAACAGGTATTATTGAATTTACCAGATATTATTTCGCAGACTACTCTTCAGGTTGAGAACAAATTTACCGAGCGACGTAAACAAATTGAAGACTATGATTTTTCGACTATTTTTGAACGCTATCTGAAGCAATAATAAAAAATCCCCGCATATTGCGGGGATTTTTAATTTATTCAATCAGATAATTTAATATGGCTGTTTAAAGCCTCTTAACCCATCTTGAATTTGCTGCTGTAATCTCAAAATATCATCGGCATTCAACTTAATCGTACCATTACGAATTCCATCAATATTATTTCGATTAATATTTAATGGTTCTAGCATTTTAAAAATGCCATTGGTTGGGTCCGAAGACTGTAAACCAGAAGCAACCGCTAAAATATATTGTTGTAATACTGGTGAAAATTGAGACAGATCAGGCTGTGCTGCCATAGGTTGGTAATTCACCACCAGTGGACTTTCACTTACACCTGCATTCTGCATATCATTGTGAATTTTATAGACACGATGCTGCAGTGCTTGGCGGACTTGCTTATCCTCCTGGTAAGGCACAAATCCCACTTCTTCACGCAATTCAG
Organism: Acinetobacter sp. NIPH1876; assembly: GCF_022808535.1. Classification (NCBI taxonomy): domain Bacteria; kingdom Pseudomonadati; phylum Pseudomonadota; class Gammaproteobacteria; order Moraxellales; family Moraxellaceae; genus Acinetobacter; species Acinetobacter sp. NIPH1876. The sequence goes on along the minus strand of NZ_JALGBR010000007.1, from coordinate 30,286 downwards.
ATTCAGCCATCACACGAATGGTCGGCAAAGAGGTCACTTCATCATTTGCCTGTACGACAGGTATGCCCATAAAAGCCAATATAGTGATCAGGGCGGATCGTTTTAGAAAATTCATCGTTTGCTCCAAACATCCCTCATCCATAAGAAGATAATGAGTTAAATAAAAGCAGTTATCTAATAGGCTACAACAAAGTGTGATTTGATTCAGTAGAGGTCAGATAAACGGTAAAGATCATCCAAATCTGGATTCAGCCCATAGAATATTTTACCAGTCAGACAAATTTAAGCGTGTAGTTCATATTCCCTAGATTTTTGTTTATAGTGGTTTTTCTCGTCCAACCAGTTCCTAAAAGAAAGAATGAATTTTAAAATATTGAATCATAAAATGTTCATTTGCTGTTTATTATCTGGATTAGTTCTTACAGGCTGTTCAAGTAACCGAGTCATTGGTGAAACTACACGGGATTTATTTACAAAATATGAATCTGGTCATCAATGGACAACATTCATCGAAGATGATGTGATTGCCTTTGGTAAACCCGCTATTGCCCTGCCCAATGAACCGATAGATAGCATTATCATTGCAGGAAAACAATATAGCTATGTGATTAACAAAGGCGGAGCCGAATTTGTGCAATTGCTTAACCAGCTTAATCCTCAGTATATTCAGATCAGTCGTGATTTAGATTTTATTGCACCCGCTCCCGATAGCAATCGTTTTAGAGGCCAATTTAGATTTACTTATACTCCACCAAATGGAAATTTCAGTGAAAAAGAGCAAGCTCTATTTAAGCAATATGGTGTTGCTCCCTGTGACTGTATCGATACGCAAAAACCACATAGCTTTGAACTCGGTCTTGAAGGCACTGTTTATCCTGTGGTGAGTAACCTTAAATCACTACAACCACTCTCCAAGCCTTACCGAGTTAAAATTCAATATCTTGACTATAAAAGTGCTAAAGTTCAGTTATCGACTAAAGAAAAACTGGCTCATTTACCGCTGCTTCCCTTTACTTTAACGCTTGATGCAATTGTCTTGCCTTCTAAAGTTCTGGGTATTATTTATCAGCCTTAATAGGATCATTCCTCAGCATAAAATGATGACAAATCAAATCGAAGACATAGATCTAAGCTTTAAAATATAAGGAATACATGGATGTTTACATCACAAACAAAGTCAGTAATTGCACTAGCAACAATAGCCGCACTCTCTACTGGTTGTGCCACCTCAACCCTGATCAAGAAAGACAATCGAAGCTATACTCGAACCACAAAAGTAACTTTGATTGAAGACAATGTGGTGGCTTTTGGCCGACCTGCACAAAATGCTACCAACTTGCCTAAAGACAGCATCGTGATTGCAGGCCAACAAAAAAGTTATATCCTCACTCAGGGCGGGACTCAGTTCGTTACTCTGATCAGTAAGCTTGATCCTAAAAATATTCAAATCACCCGTGATCTCAATTTCTATTCCGAAAAAAATGATGGTCATTTTTCAGGTACTTTGCCGCTTTCTTATGTGAAACTCAAAGAAGACTTAAGCAAGAAAGACCTTGAGTTTTTTATTGAAAATGGTGCCAAAGAATGTTCTTCATCAAGTGATGAGCGTATGCAGGCACAACGCTTCTGTTTTGATCTTAAATTGAAAGGCGTGGTCTATCCAGTAGCAAACAATCTCAGCTCGTTAAAGGCGTTAAGTAAACCCTATCAAGTCACCATTTATACTCAGAAAGAGGAAAGTTATAAATCCAAATCAGGGCTGAATCCTTTAGAAAAACTGGTGCTTTTGCCTTTTGCAGTCGCAATTGATGTGGTGAGCCTGCCATTCCAAGCCGCAGACAAAATTTTTGACTAGTCGTCAGCTAAACCATTTCAAATCGCATGATGAAGAGCGGCTAACTATGGGTTTCCTCTTCATCATCTCCCTCAAAAGTCTTGGAAATTTTTTCGATATTGAGACTCTTGGCCATCGCATCAAAGATATCTTTATACACCCCTTGTTGCTGATAAAGCTGATGGTGCTCACCATGTTCCACGATCCTGCCATCCTGCATCACATAGGTATAATCGGCATCAATAATCTGTGACAAGCTATGTGAAATGATAATCACCGTCCGCCCCTGCTTGATCTCATCCAGACTATGCTTGATCTGTTCGGTTGCAATCGCATCCAGACTTGCTGTCGGCTCATCCAGAAAAATAATCGGTGGGTTTTTCAGGAACATGCGGGCAATCGCAATACGCTGTTGCTGTCCACCAGAGAGTAATAACGCATCGGATTGATAGGCCAATGGTAATTTGAGAATCTGCTCATGAATCGAGGCTTTCTTCGCAGCCTGAATGATTTCATCCTGAGTCGCATCCATCTTGCCATAACGGATATTTTCCTCAATCGTACCCTGAAAAATATGATTCTTTTGCAGAACTAAACCAATATGATCACGTAGATACTGGGTGTCAATTTCCGTTAACGAAGAGCCATTCAGTAGAATCTCACCAGACTGTGGTAAATAGAATTTGTCCAGCAAGCTGATCAACGTTGATTTACCCGCACCAGACAAGCCCACCAAGGCCGTGATTTTATTGGGTTGTATGGTGAGATTGATATCTTTCAGCGCATGGAAACCATTCGGATAGAAGAAGTTCACCTGCTTGAGTTCAAACTTGCCTGTCAGGGGTTGTGGTTTCAGCTGCCCAGAGGTTTCTATTTCATTATCGGCTTCTAAAATTTTGAAAAAGCTTTCCGCATAAATCATCGCATCATTTACCTCATCATAGATACGATGTAAGGAGCGAATCGGTGCTGAGACATTATTAAAGAGCAAGATATGGAACATGATCATGCCAATGCTCATATCACCAACCAGAACAAAATAAGCCGTTAGAATGATAATAAACACGACACCGATCTGTTCAATGAAGGTTTTTAAGCCATCAAACAGAAAACTGAGTTGGCGGGTTCGCATCTGGTCATCGGTCAGTTGTTTTTGCAAGGTCAGCTGTTTTTCCGCCTCAATTTGCTCACGGTTAAATGACTTAATCACCGTGATCGACTGAATGATACTTAAAGTACCTTGGCTTTTACGCTCCCGACCATCACGTAAATTACGTCGTGTGCCACTAAGTTTCTGCGCCTGCTTAAAGGTAATCCAGAAATAAATTGGTACAATACTCAACGCCACCAAACCAATCCAAAAATTGGCATAGAACATCAGACACAGGGCGATAATGGCACTACTAAACAAGGGAAAAATATCAATAAAGAAGATTTGTACCAATCGGGTAATCGAACCAATTCCCCGATCAATCCGAGTCTGTAATTTTCCTGCTTGGTTATCATCTTGGGTAAAAAAGGCCAGACGGTATTGTAGAAACTTCACGATGATCGACTGAGCCACATCTTGTGAAATCAAAATTCGTAATTTCTCGCCAAAAAACTTTTGTCCAAACTGAAGAAAAATATTCAGCACTTCTTTGCTCAATAAAATCACACTGATGGTGAGCAGAATATGCCAGCCTGCATTTAAGCCCTGACCTGACTCAACCACCGCATTGATCTGATCGACTGCATATTGCAAGGTCAGCGCATTCACTTGTGCGGTTAATGCGCCAATCAAGGTCAGCACTAAAGTGACTGCAACCAGCCACTTATAGGGGAGCACAAATGGTTTTACTTTATGAAACAGCTGCCATAAATTCATAGTGTTGAGGTCTACCTCTTCGATGTCTACGCTGAAAACTACCTGATCGATCTTAATTACAGTTCTTCTTCTAAAACCTCAGCATTATTCTGTTTAATCTTCTCCATCTTGGCATTCAGCTTTAGCACATCTTGATAAAGTGTGTTGAATTTTTTCACTTGAGCCGTCTCGCGGAACAAGATCATTTTATCCTTCCTCTGCCACTGATATTTCTTCAGCATATCGAACATGGCCTGTGCTTTTTCAATGATTTGCTGCTCGATTGGGAAAATATCATGCGCTTTATCTGCTTTCAGATTATTCTCCAATTTGGCTTGAAGCGAACTTCTCATTTCATTCTGGATCGCCAGACTTTTTGCCTGCTGCATAGAACTGGTCTGGATTTGTTGCCGTGCCTGCTCATATTCAGCGGATGCTTTACGCACCTGCACAAACATCTGCTCCGTGTCCTTATAGTTCTGCTTACGGTCCTGATCCAGACGCTCAACATCTAAAAAGGTATCCCAATTGGCGGCTTTGAGCTCACGTAAATAGTGATTACGCGCTTCTACATTTTGCATCCAGTAGTTCAGTAGAAACTCAGACATCAATTTATAATCGCCAGATAATCGATCATCATGAATATCCAGTTGCACAGGCGTCGACCAGTCTTGTGCCTGATCATAAAGTTCACGCATTTTCTCAGACATAACCACCTCAAACATCTGCTGATTATTGATGGCACGCTGTTTCAGGCTATGCTGATAAAAGAAAAATGAACCAATACAAAGGACTACAACAGTCACAAAGATTAAAAAACGGCGCATATTGCCTCCAAGTATCATTATATTTTTTTATGTTCTGGATCTGAGTTTAATTGATAAAACACATGCAGTTATAGTCCTTTTTATTTCACTTGTCGTAACGGAGCATTACATTTTCATCGCTTTAAATTCTACACGTTCGCCCCTATTATCTATTTAACGAGAATTGAAGAGATCCACCATGCGTGTAGATATTTGGTCAGATGTGGTCTGTCCGTTTTGTTATATCGGTAAAAAACGTCTTGAACATGTGGCTGAAGAAGCTGGTATTGAATTAGACATTCACTGGCATAGCTTTGAACTGGATCCAAATGCACCTGCAAAACACGACACCTCAAATACTGAACGCTTAGCCAAAAAGTATGGTCGTAGTTATGCTGAAATGGAAGAAATGGAACGTAATGTTGCAGCCATGGCCGCAGTAGAAGGTATCGACTTTCAATGGCAGAAAGCCAATTCAGGCAATAGCTTCAATGCACACCGCATTATTCACCTTGCACAAAGTAAGGGTTTAGGAAATGAAGCGAAAGAAGCATTCTTCCATGCTTATATGACCGAAGGTCTGGCGATTGGTGAGCGTGAAGTGGTTGAAGAAATTGCCTCACGTATCGGTCTAGACAATGCCGAAGTGGAATATGTACTGGACTCGGATGAACTTGCAGATTTTGTGCGTCATGATGAGCAAATTGCCCATGAACAACTCAAAGTGACTGGCGTACCATTCTTTGTCTTTGATCAAAAACTGGCACTTTCAGGTGCTCAACCTCGTGAGATTTTCTTACAGGCGATGCAGCAAGCACAGTCAGAATCAACTGAAGAAATTGAGCAAACCGATGCAGCTCAATGTCATGATGATCAATGCGAAATTAAGCATTAAGCTGGATTAATCCTAAAACCGTTTTCACCTCTGTATGAAAGCGGTTTTTTAATCTTTAAATTTTCATATTCCCCTTTGGTTTCAGTCTTTTATCTTTGAATAAATACCGTTTATCGACAGTCATGATTATTTCAATAATGACATATTTTCATTTGCTGAGCTTTTCACCAATAGATATGTGAAAGTGATCACAACTCATCCATAAATTTATAGATAATTTTTTATCTTATGATCTATTTATTCGATTCATTATTTTAAAATGTTTTTATTTTCAAAGAGAAACCATGATCTATATCTCGATTTAGAATACGTAAATGAGATTTTATACTAACTTGACCGCTATAGATTTTACCTCCTTTTCTTCTATAATCGTCATAAAGTGACAATCTTTTGTGATGAAAATGTTGTGTGGCGATCTCTTTTAACACAGGTCAAATTACAAATAGATCCGAAGATCAAAGCACTTGTCACACGTATAAGACAGCATACTTTATCGACTATAACTGATTACAACCTGTTTGAAATTGCTGTCACTTTGTCCTAATTCATGATTTAAAAACAGGCTCAAGCCTATCTCTAAGGAAACAATCGATGGACGTATTAGAGAAAGCACTCTTGGTTGATGAGCTCAAAACCCTCGTCGACGGGCTGAATGATGATAAAACATCACTTTTTGAAATTGCGAAGTCAAAACAACGCATCAAAGACATTTGCGCATCTTGCGACGATCCTCACTTTCAGGATCAGCTCAGCCCATTTAAAGAATTTATTCTGAATGAAGAATTCTCTGCCGATGACTTAGCGCTTTATGGCTACACCTTGACTTACCGCGGTACTTATAACTTTATGGGACGCGTAGAAAATGCCTTGTTTGCTTCGGCAGATATGGGCTGGGCCGCATTACGTCAAGCACAGCATTGGCAAGTTTGGGTGATTCGCCCTGCACTCTCATTCCTGAAAAGCCCTTGGCTCAACTCATCTAAAGATGCCTTACAATGGTTACAGCACCATGCCAATGAGTATGTTAAAACAGACGACGAATTACAGAATTTAATCCCAATATTAGACCCCATTCAAGCTGATGATGCTGAAAAAGCTGCAAATAAAGATAGCCTATCTATTATTAAGGAACAAACAGCTCAGTTTCAGTCGCAACTCAATGCCATTATTCAAGAAAAAATTCAACCGGCTCAGATCACACCTTCTGCTCAAGCCACAGCACGTGTCAAACCAAGTTTTAGACAAAGTCCTGTTGCTTCTGCACATCTTAACAAAGCCAAACCATTGGCATTGAATGATTTTAGTTTAGATGGCTTACTCTGTAGATTGGAGCGGATTGATGCACGCACCTTTCCATCGCTATATCGGGTCGATCTGCATAACGAGATCGATCAGAATATAAAAATTGATTGGCTCTATCTCAAAGCTGAGAATGAAGCACAACCACTTTGGGGATCAGCACAAATTTTTATTGCTGAGCAACTTTATGCACAAGGCCAATTTTCACATTACGTGGTCTTGGTCGGGACGCATAGTGTTGAATATGCAACCACGATTTTACAGGCCTATACCGATCAACGTCATACTCGAACCAGTTCTATTCATCAAACGAGCTGGAATAATTTTAAACAACATTATCATCAACATGAGACCTTGTTTAATGAATGCATCATGAATGGCACTTTGGTCTGGCAGCGTGATCAACGTGTCTATCCATATATTCCGGCATCCTTTATTAACATACAGAAATTCATTCCCTTTGATGAAACTGCTGCGACCTTCTTTACGCCGGTGATTTTGCTACGAGAGCGACAAAAAATACGTGTCATCCATGGCTTAGAACGTGTGAAGCTGTCCAATGAAGATCAAGCCTATCCATATCTATTACTCGATCGTACCGATGGCTATACATGGCAATTGATTCGTCAAGTCATTAGCCGTTTACCGCAACCCATTTCGGTACATGACCTGTATCAGGCACTCGAAAATAGCGCTCTGCCTGAATCATCTTAAATCAGGCAGAGCTATACTTTTTAATTCAGGCAGTCTTATGCTGTAACTCGACTATTGGCTGTTTTTTCCAAAAGGATTTGGATCAGCTAGTCTACTTTTATTTCACTAAGCCCTTATGATTTCTAGCATTTTTATACAGCTAAATTGCTGTTTTTTGTTTCTAATACTTGATTTTATTGCCTTAATCATCAAAAGTTAACATAAGAACAATATATAAGTCTTTATTATGAATAATTTACAGCAAATGGTGCCATCGCGTATCTTTTTTGCTTTGCTCACACTGTCAATTGGCTCTTTAAGTGTTGCAAATGCAGAAACCAATGCTCAAAAGCAGCAGACCCAAACTGCAGCAGATAATGCTGAAAATGCCCTAGACTATATTCCACGCTGGGTCGATGCCACGCCAACGATCTTTCCCGCGCAATCCAATCAATCCACGGTCCCAGCGACTGCCGAAACTGAAGACAAAACTTGGGCGGATAAAAAGCAACGCAGCATCCGCGAGTGGGCGGATCGTACTTCAGTCAAAATTGATGATTGGTTTGGTGATGTCGATCCTGAAAATCCGGCCTCAGCCACCATTCGGGTGATGCTAGATAACTACTGGAATGAGCATGATGGTTATGAAGTTAAGCCACGTATTCGCGGTAAAATTAAATTACCAACCTTAGAGAAAAAAGTCAGCGTGGTATTTGGGGATGACTCTTTAGACGATGAGTTTAAAAATAATGTTGCCAATACCAATAACCAGCCCAATTCGGATCCGGATAAAAAGTTTGACTCCAAACAAACTAGAGACAGTAACGGCTCCTTAGCCTTACGTTGGTCAAATTTTTCCAAGAAGCTGCCTTTTGAAACCGATGCTGACCTTGGTATTCGTTCAGGCAGCGATATTTATGCCCGCCTAAGAGCGGAAAAACATTGGGATCTACGCAATGATTTCCGCTTTAATGCAGAACAAATTTATCGCTATGGCAGCAAAAGTGAAAATTATCTGCGCACCAATTTAGAGTTGATCCACGCGCGTCCAAATCAACCCTTTATCTCCAATCAGTTCAGTTTGACCTACGCGGACAAGCAGGATGATGATCTATGGTGGGATAACCGTCTTTTCCGTCAACACCAGTTCTTTGCGCATAACAACTTCAATTATGGCATCTATACCGGTGGCTACTACAACAAAGATGAACTCCGTTTAAACAGTTGGGGACCTTTTGTGTCCTGGCGACAACCGCTTTGGCGTGAATGGTTCTATGTACAAGGCGATCTGAATTATTTTAATGATCATCGAGAAGACCGTAATCATTTTGTGAGTACATTCGTTCGGCTTGAGACTTTATTCTAGTACTGAAATGATCTGTCATCATGCCCAGTTGGAATTCCGATTGGGCATTTTTATTTAAAAAAATTAAGTTCAGTAAATAAATGATTAAGCTTAAACTGCTATGCTTGTTTTCTTTTATTTTTCTTCACTTTAACATGGATCAACGATACGCTCTGGCTGTGTATTTATTGATTGTAGGCAATCTTTGCCTCGGTGAGCTACTTACACCCTTCTTTCCAATGTTCTTACCGCTCAGCAGGCATTTCACCCGTGCATCACATGTATTTTTAGATCAAAAGACTTGGCATCCTCATACTCAAAAACAAGCTAAAAAAACGCTTACTTGTGATGCTGCAACAGAAAGACCTGAAGATCAACTCAGTGATGCACAACTAAGCCAGGAATTGATGGCCGTTTTTGGTGAAGACTCGTTATGGCAACGTGCACAACAGCCTCCACTCCTAAAAAAGCTTGGTAAAACCAGCAAGCACCCATCGCATAAAAATATCAATACGCCCAATCCCGTCAGCGCGAGCTGGAGTACGATTTCAAGTTGGTTACCCTTTAACAATGATCTGGACTTAGGTTCGAACTCCAATACTGATATTTATGTGCAATTTCTTGCCAAGAAGCAATGGGACTTACATTCAGGACTGAATCTGGATACGGCACAGATCTTTCGTTATGGCTCAAGCAGTAAAAACTATGCCGAAACCAATCTAAATTTAACCCAGAAGTTTCAGCAACAAGCACTATTTTCGACTCAATTCAATCTGTCGAAGACCCAAGATGAAGACTACACTTGGCGTAATCGGACTTTCCAAAAATTGCATTTGCTCTCCAAAGATAACCTCAGCTATGGCATTGTCAGTGAAGGTGATTATGAAAAGAAAGAACTTCGCGTCAATCAATGGGGTCCTTATTTTTCTTGGAAACGTCCGATTTGGCGTAACTGGTTATATATGCAAAATGATCTGAACTATTTAAATGTTCCTGCCGATAAACAGGACAATCATTTCAGCTATCAAATGAGCTTTGAAGCGCACTTCTGATGAAAATAGCAACACCACTGTGGATAACTTTAAAGTTATCCATACACACAAAAAACCTCCGCCTAAGCAGAGGTTTTTTGTGATCAAAACAATTATTTCAATAACAAGCTATTAATACGTTTAACATAAGCTGCTGGATCTTCTGGTAAGCCACCTTCTGCAATTACAGCCTGATCAAAGATCACATTGGCCAAATCATCAAACTGCGCTGAGTTCTCTAATTTTTTCACCAACGGATGCTCAGGATTGATTTCCAAAGTAGGCTTAATTTCAGGAACAGCTTGCCCTGCTTGTTTCAACATACGAATCAGCTGTGGTGAAAGCTCCCCTTCACTGGTGACTAAGCATGCAGGAGAATCCACCAAACGCGTGGTCACACGAACTTCTTTGGTTTTGTCTTTTAACGATGTACTTAAACGATCCACCACAGGCTTAAACTGTTCAGCTGCTTGCTCTAAGGCCTTTTTCTCTTCAGCATCTTGTAGATCACCAAGATCGACTGCACCTTTAGACACGTTCTGCAATGGCGTACCATCGAACTCAAATACAAAGTTCATGGCCCACTCGTCAACACGGTCCGCCATCAGTAACACTTCAATGCCTTTTTTCTTGAACACTTCAAGTTGTGGCGAATTTTTCGCAGCCGTTAAATTATCCGCAGTCACGTAATAAATCGCTTTCTGCCCTTCTTTCATGCGTGACTTATAATCAGCAAAAGAAGTACTGATCTCATCATGATTTGAAGTTGCATAACGCAATAATTTTAAGATACGTTCACGATTGCCCGTGTCTTCACCTAAGCCTTCTTTCAATACTGAGCCAAATTCAGTGTAGAAGGTTTTAAATTTCTCTTGGTCTTTCTCATCTTCCGATTTTGCTAAACCATCCAGTAAGGTCAATACACGGCGCGCATTACCTTCACGAATGGTTTTCACATCACGGCTTTCTTGTAAAAGTTCACGGCTGACGTTCAGCGGTAAATCCGCACTGTCAACTACACCTTGAACAAAACGTAAATAATTTGGAATCAGGTTATCAGCTTCATCCAAGATAAATACGCGTTTTACATACAGCTTGATGCCTGCTTTTGCTTCGCGAGTAAATAAATCCTGTTTGGCCTGACTTGGAATATACAGTAACTGGGTATATTCGGTGCTACCTTCAACACGATTATGTGCCCACGCCAAAGGTTCTGCAAAATCGTGGCTCAGGTTTTTATAAAACTCGATGTATTGCTCATCAGTGATTTCATTCTTGTTACGCGTCCATAACGCACTGGCAGAGTTAATCGCTTCCCATTCATCCGTCTTGACCATTTGACCGCCTTTCGGTTCTTCACCTTCAGCGACCTCTTCCTCTTGCCACACTTCTTTTTGCATTTCGATTGGCAAGCTGATGTGGTCAGAATATTTATTGATGATTTGTTTAACTTTCCACGACTCTAAATAATCCAGTGCATCATCACGTAAATGCAAGATGATGTCAGTACCACGCGTTGCTTTCTCAATCGTTTGAACTTCAAACTCACCAGTACCACCACTGATCCAACGCACAGCTTCAGCTGCATCCAGCCCTGCACGACGCGATTCAACGGTAATTTTATCGGCAACAATAAAACCTGAGTAGAAACCAACACCAAACTGACCAATCAACTGGGCATCTGACTTTTGGTCACCGGTCAGCTTAGACATAAAGTCTTTGGTACCTGACTTTGCAATGGTCCCTAAGTTATCAATGGCTTCTTGCTGGCTCAGACCAATCCCGTTATCTGAAATCGTTAAAGTTTTAGGGTCTTTATCTAAAGTTACGCGAACACGTAAGTCTGGATCATTTTCATAATATTCAGGGTGATTAATTCCTTCAAAACGTAACTTATCGCAAGCATCTGATGCATTTGAAATCAATTCACGTAAGAAAATTTCAGGGTTGGAATACAGTGAATGGGTCACTAAATGCAATAACTGAGCAACCTCAGCTTGGAAACTATAATTCTGTGCGACTTGCTCACTCATAAATCACTCCTTATCTGTGCTTATATCTTTGGAATGATTTATGAATGGTGCATATCTTGGATTTTTCAATCCTTGATGCTTATTTTTAAGCTAAAAATCGCACAAAAGTTACAATTAGAATGGGCCTTGGCTCAAGACGCGTGTTTGTAGAAGCTGATCTAACTGTTGCTGTCTTTGTGCATAAGCACGCTTCAGACAAGGGCTATTGGCAGCACAGGAATTACGTTGTTTTAGCCATTTAAATTGTTGATCTTTCTCTGCATCACGCCCACCCATAGGTAAAGCATGCAGAATAATTTGGTAGGTCGTCGCGAGTTTGACATCGGCATCATTTAAACTGCGGTCATTGCAGATCTGCTGCTCAGCTTTTAGCTTGGCAGCCTGACAAGAGAAACTGGCTGCCTGAGCTTGGGACAAAAAGAATAAGGGTGTCAGTAATAATGCTGTCGTTATCAATTTTTTCATCATGAATCATTCACTTTTATTTAAGCTTATGTCTCAGCATACAAAACTCAAGTGTTGAAGCCTGTATCGGTTTTATATTCAAATTGCAAAAATAAAAAACCTCACACAAGGTGAGGTTCTTCAATCATTCACTGACTTAGAATTTGTAGCTATAGCCTAATGTATACACCACTGGATTGAGATCTAAATCAAATTTAGTACCATCCACCAATGTCACTTCTGGGCTAATATCTGCATAACGTACATCGACATAAACACCCCAGTTTTTAGCATCTGCAGGTTGGAAGTTAAAACCCAACTGACCAGCAAAACCAAATGCTTCTTTCACATCTTTCGCTACACCCTTTTCATTCCAAGGGATGAAGGCTGTGCCACCCACACCGATATAAGGTGTAAAACGAGTTGAATTTTTGAAATTATATTTTGCTGTAATCGTAGGTGGTAATTGACGAACACTAGCAACTTTTTCACCATTTAATAATACGTCATGGTTAATTGGAGTTGCTAATAATAATTCTGCTGAGAACGGTGTTTCACCAAAAAAATATTCAACTGACGGTGTAAATGCAAACTCATCATCACCTTTAACCGTTGCGCCTGGGGCCAACGTTGTATCCGCAGTCGGGTTAATAACACTCGCACCCACTTTAACTTGAAAACCCCCTGCAAATGCAGTTGAAGATAACCCCAATAATGCAACAACCAATACTTTCTTTAACATTTAAACAACCTCTTTAACAATTTATGTTCTTGTTCAACATAATAAACACGGGTTTTTACATTATGCAATACTTATTAATTCCGACCTTTTAAATCTATTTTGTAATATATTGAATATTAATAAAATATAATTGTTAAAATATGTAAAAATCATTAATTCAGACTATTTCAATCAAGTTAAATCACTATAAAACCTAGCATTTTTATCGGGATAAGGTATTCCAAAATATCAAATAAAGTTTTTAGAAAAATTCATTTTAGGTGAATTTAAAAATATAATTACGCAAAACTTAATATTAAAAACACATTATAAAATTAGATTAAAAAAGAGACAAAAAATGTCAAATACTGATTATTTTTATATTTTAACACTAAAAAATATATAAGCATAAAAAATGGCTCTTAACGAGCCATTTTTCATTATAAAATCATTGCGGCAATCCAGCCAAAAATAAGCAATGGGATATTAAAATGTATAAAAGTCGGCACAACCGTATCCCAAATGTGATCATGTTGACCATCTACACCTAAACCAGCTGTAGGTCCTAAGGTCGAATCAGATGCAGGTGAACCCGCATCACCCAATGCCGCAGCAGTACCAATTAAAGCAATCGTTGCCAATGGTGAGAAGCCGAACTGTACGCACAAAGGGACATAAATCACCGCCAGTACAGGCACACTTGAAAATGATGAACCAATACCAATCGTCACGAACAAGCCTATAAAGAGCATTAGGAACGCGGCTAATGCATGGTTATCTCCGATGATATGCACCACGCCATTGACCAGATGCGTGATATCGCCTGTATGGGTCATCACTGAGGCAAAACCTGCTGCAGAGATCATGATAAAGCCCACTAGCGCCATCATACGCATCCCTTGTACAAATACGTCATCAGCATCTTGCCATTTAAAAATCCCAGAAGCAGATAACACAGCAAAGCCGACTAAGCCACCGAGGATCATCGAACCCGAATACAACTGTGCAACCAGAGTTAAACCGATCGCCAGTATAGCCATAAACATGGTTTTTTTGGAGATATACGGTACATTCTCAGCTTCTTGTTTGAGTTCTTCAGCATCAGCTTTAAGATCATATTCTGCTTGGGTAGTCACTTTCAGTGGCTTATCTAGGTCAATGGTTTTGACTGGCGTAATTGAACGATCAACATAAATACGCGGCTTACGATAGCTAATAAATACCGCCACCAAAGTACCAATCACCATCCCTAAGACTGGAATCGCCATACCGATTGGCATCATGCCCCGTTCCACATGCAAGCCGTAAGTTGCGCCAATCTTGTTGATATTGCCCATCAGAATCTGTTCAAGGAAGATCGCGCCGAAACCAACAGGCAGGAAAATATAGGTTCCCACCAAACCCAAGGTCATCACACATGCTGCCGCACGTCGATCCAGCTTTAAATGATTCATCACTTTTAATAAAGGTGGAACCAAGACTGGAATAAACGCGATATGCACAGGAATCAGGTTTTGAGAAAAGATTGCAGCAATCAGCAGAATGGTTAATAACAGATATTTCACCTTTTTCTGTTGATTTTTACCTGCTTCCATCCCCAATAAACCAATCAGTTTATGCGCCAGTAAATCTGGCAATCCAGACTTTGAAAGTGCCAATGCAAATGCACCTAATACCGCATAAGCCAAAGCAACTTCAGCACCATCGCCCAAGCCAGCATTAAATGCTTCTACAGTTTGAGAAAGACTTAGACCAGCGACCAAGCCTCCAATAATGGCTGAAATCACCAAAGTGAGAACAACAGAAACTCGTGCCAGTGACAAGATAAACATCACGGCAATCGCAATTACGACAGCATTCATGAACAAATTCAGGAGCAAAGAAAAGGCGATATTCTAGCAGATTCATAATCATGAAGCTGAAAATATCGCCGAATTGTGCTGCATCTCAAGTGATTTTTAGCTTAATAAATCCACTAAAGCATTAAGCAGCTTGGCGTTGCACGAATTGACGGATCAGTTCAGCAATTTTTTCTGGCTGACTCAATACAGCCCAATGGTTGGCATCAAGTTCAACATATTCAAATTTTTCCACCCATTTTGGCATCGATTCCGTAATGTACTCTGGACTCACAAAAGCATCACGCTGTAATACGATCGCTTGTACAGGGCATTGCGCATAGCGTTGACGTGGTTGAGTCAATGAAGGAATAAAATTGGCGCGATACAGGTTAATACCGTATTTACCATCCGCCACAATATTGGCATTCAGAGGTAAATCTTTCTTCTTTTCCAAACCACTCAAAATCTTGCCCCATTTCTCAGGGCTAAAGAATGTCCATACCGTTGGTGCAACGAAAGGTAAATGGAAAGCACCGATATACCAAGATTTGGTCAGCATTTTTAATACATTGCTTGGTGCTGATTTAAATTTTTCACGCAGATACAAAGAAGCATGATCTAAACAAGGACCTGAAATCGTCGTATAAGATAATAAGCGACCTTTTAATTTTGGTTCAGTCGCAGATTCCCAAGATTGTAACGAGCCCCAATCGTGCGCTGCCATATGAAAGTTACGGCCTGGGATCACAGCATCAACCACTTCTTGAAGGTCCAATGACAAACGTGGCAGACGATAATCTTTGATGCGTTTAGGAATCGAAGACAGACCTGCTCCACGCACATCATAAGTCACCACATAGTATTCATTGACCAGGTTTTCAATGATCGGCTCCCAAACTTCCTGATTATCTGGATAACCATGTACTAAAACCAAAGGCGTTTTTTTCTCATCTCCCCATGTTTTGACACATAATGTTTGCTGATCCGATGTTGTGACTGTTTTGACTTGTGCTTGCATAATTTTTCCCATTTTGTTTTCTATCGGCTGTTCATAAAACAGCCATTGCCAGCGATGCAATAAAAATGATACTTATGGAGTATGAATAGAGTTGCAAGAAAAAAAATTGACCATGAAAGACTTTTTCAAAAAAATTCGAACCATTCCCGCGATATCCAAATTTATGCTGAATCATTACTCACCTTATCGCGGTGCAGGTATTGAGATTGAAACCATTGATCTGGATGATTATTACATCCGGGTCAAAATGCCACTGACTCGACGTAATCGAAATATTGTCGGGACACATTTTGGCGGTAGTCTATATTCGATGGTCGATCCCTTTTATATGCTGATTCTGATTCATCATTTAGGGCATAAATATATTGTCTGGGATAAAAGTGCCACCATTAATTTTCTCTCACCGGGGCGTAATACAGTGTATGCTGAGATTAAATTAGGTCGCGATGAAATCATTGAAATCAAGAAGTTGGCTGAGAACCATGAGCCGGTTCTACGCCATTACACATTAAATATTGTGGATGATGCAGGAACACGAATCGCAGAAGTCGAAAAGGTGCTTTATATCCGTCGTAAAAAACCCAAAGCCAGTGCTTAGCTCCATTCACATAAAAATGCCTGCAATCATTTGCAGGCATTTTTGAATCTGATGATCAGAAATTATCTCTTTTTCTCTTGGATTGCGGCACCAGCACCACCACCAATTGCACCACCAATTGCAGCGCCTGAGTCACCACCAAAGATTGCTTTACCCACCACAGAACCTATACCAGCACCAATCGCGCTACTGGTGGTAGAGCTACTATTCGCGCCTTTCGCATTGGCACCAACACCCGCACCCGCAGCGGCACCAACACCCGCACCTAATCCACCACCAACATGGTTACCTAGACCGCCACCGACAGCACCACCAAGGGCTGCTGTACCAATACGCTGGTCAGCGGCACTCATATTTTGACAGCCCGTGAACATTACCGCCGATAACACTAAAGTTGAAACTAAACCAATTGTTTTTTTCATGACTATACTCACTTCTATACGTTCTATAGAAAAGCATAATCTTCTTTTATGGGAAATTTGATCACATTGTGTTATCGCTATGTCCCAATCGATTGATATTTTGTAAAGGTAGATGGTCGGCTCCAGCCAATTAAAGCGGCTTAGCACTGGGAAATACATAAAAGTAGAAATAATTTGGATATACTGAATTAAAAATTTGGTGTATTCAGAATGCTTAAAAAATAGCAAATAGACTAGATAAATACTAAATATTTCTGCTTAAAGCTCTCTCAGCAATCTTAGTTTCATCACTGAGAGAGGCGCTTTTAAAATGACAGCGATAGAAATAACCTGATTTAAATCGTTAAATCGGCAGCACTGTCATCAGCAAGTTTAAGCTCAGGCTTAGTATTTGCCTTTTTTCTCACCATAAGCAGATCCAGCACTACCACCCAGTGCGCCGCCTACCGCAGCACCAGAGTCACCACCCAATACTGCACCACCAATCACCGCACCTAAGCCAGCACCGATCGCACTGTTTCTGGTATTTTTACTATTTGAGCCTTTGGCATTCGCAGCAACACCCGCGCCAATTGCAGCACCAAGACCTGCGCCCAAATTACCGCCAACGTGCTTACCTACCGCACCGCCTGCACCACCACCAATTGCAGCAGAACCAATACGTTTGCTTTCTGGACTCGCATTCTGGCAACCCACAAAAAGCGTGCTTGACATTAAAGCAACGCCTGCAACCATCATCATTTTTTTCATTCGTACTACTCCTCTCTCAGATGTGCATAGGATAGTATTGTTTAATGAACTGTTTACTTTGATTAAGTAATCAAATACTGATGCTGTAATGTGTTTTTGTAACAACTGCTGTATTTTTCCACAAAAAAAGGCACCCGAAGGTGCCTTTTTAATTCGTTAAGACTTAGAACTGGTCTGAGTTCAACGCTTGACTAAATGCTTGGTCAACTTCACTGAAATCGTTATGAAGTTCAAATTCAGCAGCTTCTGATTCTTGACGACGACGCTCTAAGTGATACGCAAGACCTGTACCTGCTGGGATCAAACGACCCACAACAACGTTTTCTTTCAAGCCACGTAAATCATCTTCTTTACCTGTTACAGCAGCTTCAGTTAACACACGTGTTGTTTCCTGGAACGATGCAGCAGAAATGAACGAGTCTGTAGAAAGCGATGCTTTGGTAATACCCATAAGCAGACGTTCAAACTTCGCAGGGAACTTGTTCTGAGCCAAGACAGCTTGGTTCTCTTGAACAACGCGGATGTAATCCACTTGCTCACCCTTGATGAAGCTTGTATCGCCACCATCAGTGATATCAACTTTACGCAACATTTGACGTACAACAACTTCAATATGCTTATCGTTGATTTTTACACCTTGGAGACGGTAAACGTCTTGAACTTCATTCACGATGTAGTTCGTTAACGCAACTTCGCCTTTCAAACGTAAGATGTCATGTGGGTTTTGTGGACCATCAGAAATGGTCTCACCACGGTTCACATGCTCACCTTCGAACACGTTGATCGTACGCCATTTTGGAATTAACTCTTCATAAATCTCAGAGCCATCATCCGGACTGATCACTAAACGATTCTTACCTTTGGTCTCTTTACCGAAGCTTACAACACCTGATACTTCTGCAAGAATCGCATGTTCTTTCGGCTTACGTGCTTCGAACAAGTCAGCTACGCGTGGAAGACCACCGGTAATATCACGGGTACGTGAGGTTTCTTGTGGTACACGACCAAGTACATCACCCACACCAATCGTTGCGCCATCACGGACAGTAACGATCGTGTTTTGTGGTAAGAAGTAGAACTGTTCGCCGCCATCGGTTGTATCTAACACGATTGCTGGACGTAAATCTTTACCAGAAGCAGGACGAGCTGTTACAGGCAAGATTTCAACAGTGGTCATACCTGTTGCATCATCAGTTTTAGATGTTGCAGTTACGCCATCAGCGATTTGGCTGAAACGTGCTTTACCCGCAACTTCTGTTACCAATGGATGTGTATGTGGATCCCAAGTCGCTACGATACCGCCAGCTTCTACAGCTTCACCATCTTTCAACAAGATGCTTGCACCATAAGGAAGTTTATAACGCTCACGCTCACGGCCTAAGTCATCCGCAATACCAATTTCACCTGAACGTGAAACAGACACCAAGTGACCTTTAGCATGTTGTACAGTTTTCACGTTGTGGAAACGTACAGTACCTTTGTTACGGACTTGAACACTGTTTGCAGCAGAAGTTCGGCTCGCAGCACCACCTACGTGGAAGGTACGCATTGTTAACTGTGTACCTGGTTCACCAATTGACTGTGCAGCCATTACACCGACAGATTCACCTGGGTTCACCAAGTGACCGCGTGCAAGGTCACGACCATAACAACGTGCACACACACCGAATGTAGATTCACATGCGATAACTGAACGTACTTTAACTTCATCGACACCCGCTTCTTCAAGCTGAGCAGCAATTTTTTCGTCAATTAAGGTACCGCGTGGAAGTACCACTTCATCATCAGATGCACGACGTACATCTTCAGCAGTTACACGACCTAATACGCGATCGCGTAATGGTTCGATAACGTCACCACCTTGAATGAATGGTGTCATCACCAAGCCGCCAGCTGTACCACAATCAGATTCAGTAATCACTAAATCTTGTGCTACGTCTACAAGACGACGAGTTAAGTAACCAGAGTTCGCAGTTTTCAATGCCGTATCGGCCAAACCTTTACGTGCACCATGTGTTGAGATGAAGTACTGAAGTACCGTCAAACCTTCACGGAAGTTTGCTTTAATTGGTGTCTCAATGATCGAGCCATCTGGCTTAGCCATCAAACCACGCATACCAGCAAGCTGACGGATCTGCGCCGCACTACCACGGGCACCCGAGTCAGACATCATATAAATCGAGTTGAATGATTTCTGTTTTTCATCTTCACCTTGTTTGTTTTTAACAAGTGTATAAGACAAGTTGTCCATCATCGCTTTCGCAACTTGGTCATTGGTACGTGCCCAAATATCGACCACTTTGTTATAGCGCTCACCCGCAGTTACGAAGCCTTGTTCAAACTGTTGTTCGATTTCACGAACTTCAGTTTCAGCTTTGTCGATAATGGTGTGCTTATTTGGTGGAATAAGCATGTCTTCCATACCTACAGATACACCTGAACGCGTCGCTTGACGGAAGCCCAAATACATCAATTGGTCAGCAAAGATAACAGTATCTTTTAAGCCCAATTTACGGTAGCAAGAGTTGATTAACTTAGAGATGTTTTTCTTGGTCATCTCAAGGTTGATCGATTCAAAGCTTAAACCTTGTGGAACCACTTCCCACAACAAGCAACGACCTGGTGTTGTATCAACAATAATAGTTTGCTTTTCGCGCTGACCATTTTCATCGATTACAGTTTGGTGTACACGTACTTTTACGCGTGCATGGATCGCAACTTTACCCGTCGCTAACGCACGGTTAACTTCGTGTGTATCCGCAAACACCATGCCTTCACCTTTGGCATTTACCGCATCACGTGTGATGTAGTAAAGACCCAAGACAACGTCCTGAGAAGGAACGATGATTGGCTCACCGTTTGCAGGTGACAAGATGTTGTTGGTCGACATCATCAAGGCACGCGCTTCTAACTGTGCTTCAAGTGTCAATGGAACGTGTACCGCCATTTGGTCACCATCGAAGTCGGCGTTAAACGCAGCACAAACGAGTGGGTGAAGACGGATCGCTTTACCTTCAATCAGAATAGGTTCAAATGCTTGAAGACCTAAACGGTGAAGTGTTGGCGCACGGTTCAACATGACTGGATGTTGACGAATCACAGAAGCAAGAACGTCCCAAACTTCTGGCGTCTCACGCTCAACCATTTTCTTCGCAGCTTTAATGGTTGTTGCTTGGCCAGAGGCTTGTAGTTTCGCGAAAATGAATGGCTTGAATAACTCAAGTGCCATCTTCTTCGGAAGACCACATTGGTGAAGACGTAAAGTAGGACCAACGGTAATGACCGAACGACCAGAATAGTCAACACGCTTACCTAACAAGTTTTGACGGAAACGACCTTGTTTACCTTTGATCATATCTGCCAAAGATTTCAATGGACGTTTGTTCGAACCTGTAATCGCACGACCACGACGACCGTTATCAAGCAATGCATCTACAGACTCTTGTAACATACGTTTTTCGTTACGTACGATAATGTCTGGTGCAGCAAGGTCAAGAAGACGCTTCAAACGGTTGTTACGGTTAATCACACGACGATATAAATCGTTCAAGTCAGAAGTCGCGAAACGACCACCTTCAAGTGGTACAAGCGGACGTAAGTCTGGTGGAAGTACTGGCAGTACATTCATCACCATCCATTCTGGCTTGTTGTTCGAATCGTTGAAAGCTTCCATCAATTTCAAACGCTTAGACGATTTCTTAAGTTTCGTCTCAGAGGTTGTTTGAGGAATTTCTTCACGTAAACGCGCAATCTCTGCTTCAAGATCGATATCTTTCAATAGATCTTGAATTGCCTCTGCACCCATTTTCGCAGCGAATTCATCACCGTGTTCTTCAAGTGCATTGTAGTATTCTTCGTCTGTTAAAAGTTGATACTTTTCAAACGGAGTCATACCAGGATCAGTAACAACATAAGATTCGAAATACAATACGCGCTCGATATCACGTAATGTCATATCAAGAAGTAAACCGATACGGCTCGGTAATGATTTCAAGAACCAGATGTGTGCAACTGGAGAAGCAAGCTCGATGTGACCCATACGTTCACGACGAACTTTCGCAGTTGTTACTTCAACGCCACATTTTTCACAAATGACGCCTTTATATTTCATACGCTTGTATTTACCACACAAGCATTCGTAATCTTTTACTGGACCAAAAATTTTGGCACAGAACAAACCGTCACGTTCAGGTTTAAAAGTACGGTAGTTAATGGTTTCAGGCTTTTTAACTTCACCGTGAGACCATGACTTAATCATCTCTGGCGACGCAAGACCAATACGGATACGGTCAAATTCAACAGGTGCATGACCTTCTGAATCCGTTTTCTTACGCATGATATCGAGCAAGTCTTTCAATTTTTTTCTCCGTGTGTCGGGAAGCTAAGCTCACCCGACTGGGTCACAAATATTGTTTTTACTGAAATTTGGGAATCTATAATCCCCCCTAAATCCCCCGTTACAAAGGAGGACTTTCTCCCCTCTTTCCTAAAGAGGGGTTGGGGGAGATTTTTTAGTCACCATTTTTCAGTTCAATGTTGATACCTAAAGAACGGATCTCTTTGGTCAATACGTTGAACGATTCAGGCATACCCGGATCCATATAATGGTTACCATCTACAATATTCTTATAGATGCGTGTACGGCCTTCGACGTCATCCGACTTCACAGTAAGCATTTCTTGGAGAGTATATGCTGCACCGTATGCTTCAAGTGCCCATACTTCCATCTCACCGAAACGCTGACCACCGAATTGTGCTTTACCACCAAGCGGCTGTTGAGTCACAAGTGAGTAAGAACCCGTTGAACGCGCATGCATCTTGTCATCAACCAAGTGGTTCAATTTGAGCATGTACATGTAACCTACAGTTACAGGACGGTCAAACTGTTCACCTGTACGTCCGTCAAACAATACTGTTTGACCCGTACGTGAGATGTCAGCAAGTTCAAGCAAGTCTTTGATCTGGCTTTCTTCAGCGCCATCAAATACAGGTGTTGCCAATGGAACACCAGCACGTAAGTTGCCTGAAAGTGCCAAGATTTCTGCGTCAGTCAAGCTATCAAGCTCTTCCTGCTCACCACCAACCTTGTTATAAATCTTGTCTAAGAAGTCACGTAGTTCTAACACTGTACGCTGCTCTTTCAACATTTTTTCGAGTTTGTCACCCAGACCTTTGGCCGCCATACCTAAGTGAGTCTCAAGAATCTGACCCACGTTCATACGTGACGGTACACCCAATGGGTTCAATACGATATCGACTGGTACACCATTCGCATCGTGCGGCATGTCTTCAACAGGCAAGATGTTTGATACAACACCTTTGTTACCGTGACGACCCGCCATCTTATCACCAGGCTGGATACGACGTTTAACAGCAAGGTAAACCTTAACAACTTTCAATACGCCAGTGGTTAATTCATCACCTGTAGAAAGTTTACGCTTCTTCTCTGCAAACTTCTCATCAATTTCATAGCTCTTCTCTTTCAAGAACACTTGAATTTGAGTTAGACGCTCTGCAATTGCTTCATCAGTCGGTTGGATTTCAAGTAAATCAACCAGCTCTAAACCAGACAATACGTCTTCAGAAAGTTTATCACCGCGTTTAGTTGAACCACCACCGTTAGACTCTTGACCTTTCAACAAACGAACAATACGTTCACGTGCTGCCTCTTCGAAGATTTTGTATTCTTCTTTCAAGTCTTTACGGTATGCGTCAAGCTGAGCTTTCTCAATTGCTTGAGCACGTTCATCTTTTTCCAAACCATCACGTGTGAAGACTTGAACGTCAATCACCGTACCTTTAGTGCCAGATGGAACGCGTAAAGAAGAGTCTTTAACGTCAGCTGCTTTTTCACCAAAGATTGCGCGAAGTAGCTTTTCTTCTGGTGTTAACTGAGTCTCACCTTTAGGGGTTACCTTACCAACAAGGATGTCACCTGCAGTCACTTCAGCACCGATGTAAACAATACCAGACTCATCCAACTTAGACAGTGCAGCTTCACCAACGTTAGGAATATCGGCAGTAATTTCTTCTGCACCTAACTTAGTATCACGCGCTACACATGACAATTCTTGAATGTGAATCGAGGTTAAACGGTCTTCTTGAAGTACACGCTCAGAAAGTAAGATCGAGTCTTCGTAGTTATAACCGTTCCATGTCATGAACGCGACGCGCATGTTTTGACCAAGCGCAAGTTCACCCATATCAGTCGATGGACCATCAGCCAAGATATCGCCACGAGCAACTTTGTCACCCAAGTTTACGATAACGTTTTGGTTGATACATGTATTTTGGTTTGAACGTGTGTATTTGATCAGGTTATAGATATCTACACCTGCTTCACCCGCGATCATTTCATCTTCGTTGACACGAATAACGATACGAGATGCATCTACATATTCAATCGCACCACCACGGTCAGCAATCACACACACGCCAGAGTCACGTGCTACGTTTGCTTCCATACCTGTACCAACAAGCGGTTTGTCAGCACGTAAGGTAGGCACAGCCTGACGTTGCATGTTCGAACCCATCAATGCACGGTTCGCATCATCGTGTTCTAGGAATGGAATCAATGATGCAGCAACAGAAACAACCTGTTGAGCAGAAACGTCCATATGTGTTACGCGCTCAGGCGACATACGTACGAATTCACCTTGATGACGTACAGAAACCATTTCTTCAGTCAAGTGACCATCTTTATCAACAACAGAATCGGCCTGTGCAATGACAGTACCTACTTCTTCAATTGCAGATAAATATTCAACATCATCAGTTACACGGCCATCAACAACTTTACGGTAAGGTGTTTCCAAGAAACCGAAATCGTTTGCTTTTGCATAAACAGAAAGCGAGTTGATCAAACCAATGTTTGGACCTTCAGGCGTTTCAATTGGACAAACACGACCATAGTGAGTTTGATGTACGTCACGTACTTCAAAGCCCGCACGTTCACGTGTCAAACCACCAGGACCAAGCGCAGATACACGACGTTTGTGTGTAATCTCAGACAATGGGTTGTTTTGATCCATGAACTGAGACAACTGGCTAGAACCAAAGAATTCTTTGATTGCAGCAGCAACTGGTTTTGCATTGATCAAATCTTGCGGAGACAAGTTATCTGTTTCTGCTTGGCTTAAACGCTCTTTAACAGCACGTTCAACACGGACTAAACCAACACGGAATTGGTTTTCTGTCATTTCACCAACAGAACGTACACGACGGTTACCCAAGTGATCGATATCATCGACTTCACCTTTACCGTTACGGATTTCAACCAATGTACGCAGTACATCAATGATATCTTCGTGCGATAAAATACCTTCAACTTCGCGAGACTTCTGATCCGTACCCACTTCGTAAGGACGACCCAAACGACGGTTGAACTTCATACGACCCACTGGAGATAGGTCATAACGCTCAGAAGAGAAGAACAAGTTGTTGAATAAGTTTTCAGCAGCTTCTTTGGTTGGTGGCTCGCCTGGACGCATTACTTTATAGATTTCAACAAGTGCTTCTTCACGACCTGTTGTTGTATCTGCACGTAATGTATCAGCAACGAAAGAACCACGATCGATGTCATTGGTGAATAGGATGTTAAACTGTTTAACACCACCTTCAGCCAACTTCACCAAGATTTCATGGCTAAGTACAGTATTCGCAGCAATTACATCGCCATTTTTCAATGGAATGTCTTCAGCTGTAATACGCTCATATAAATATTCATCAGGTACAGAAAGCTTCGCTAAGTTAGCAGCTTCCATTTGACGTACATGACGCGCATTAATACGTTTACCTTGTTCAACGATCGCTTTACCATCATTGTCTAAGATATCAAATTGCGCCATTTCACCACGTAAGCGATCTGGAACAAGGTCAATCTGATAGCTACCCATATCAAGATATACAGGCACTTTTTCGTAGAACAAATTCAAGATCTGTTCATTGCTGTAATTCAAGGCACGTAAAATCACCGTTGCCAATAATTTACGACGACGGTCAATACGTACAAAGACTAAATCTTTGGCATCAAATTCAAAGTCTAACCATGAACCACGGTAAGGAATAATACGTGCTGAATACAACACTTTACCACTTGAGTGGGTTTTACCCTTGTCATGGTCAAAGAATACACCTGGTGAACGGTGTAATTGAGATACGATTACACGCTCTGTACCGTTGATAACGAAAGTACCGTTATCGGTCATGAGTGGCATTTCACCCATGTAAACTTCTTGTTCACGAACGTCTTTAATTGATTTCGTTTCACGATCTTTAATGATCAAACGAATTTTTACGCGCATTGGTGCTGCATAAGTTGAACCACGTAAAATACATTCACGTACGTCAAACTCAGGCTTACCAAGACTATACTCAACAAATTCTAAAGCAGCATTGCCAGAATAACTTTCAATAGGAAAAACTGAACGAAATGCGGCTTGGAGACCGATATCTTCGCGATTTTTTGGAGTTTTACCGCCTTGTAAGAATGTACGGTACGAATCGACCTGAATCGAAAGTAAGTACGGTGCTTCCATTACGTGGGGCAATTTACCAAAATTCTTACGGATCCGTTTCTTTTCGGTATATGAGTATGCCATCTGGAGTCCTCGGAAAGTAAACTAAACCCGCCTGCAGAACGGGTCTAGAAGGAATTACGCAGGCCGATATGGCCACCACTGTTTACAAATGCTGCAATTTTTAGTGGTATTAAAACGCTTAACAATATTTTTATAAGCAAAAAAATATTGGTAAGCGTTTGATTTTATGTGTTTTGCCTAAATAATACGCACGTTAAACGTAAAACTAACAAAAAACGAGCCGATTATTGTAACGCAAAAAGGCTGATGACCCAAGAGCCATCAGCCATTTTTTGGAGCCGATTTTCAAAAAATCGACTCCCTACAGCATTACTTAAGTGTAACTGTAGCACCAGCTTCTTCAAGCTTCTTCTTAAGTTCTTCGCCTTCTTCTTTAGAAACGCCTTCTTTAAGAACTGCAGGAGCGCCTTCAACAAGATCTTTAGCTTCTTTAAGACCAAGGCCAGTAGCTTCACGAACTGCTTTAATTACAGCAACTTTGTTAGCACCGAAAGAAGTCAACTCAACGTTGAATTCAGTTTGTTCTTCAACAGCAGCAGCAGCTGGACCAGCAGCAACAGCTACAGCAGCAGCAGATACGTTGAATTTTTCTTCGAAAGCAGAAATAAGTTCAACAAGTTCAAGAACAGTTTTTTCAGCAACTGCGTTTAAGATTTCTTCGTTTGTTAAAGCCATGAGAGTAACTCCAAATGGATATTGAATGGTGTGAAAGTAGATTTAAGCTTAAGCAGCTTCTGACCCGTTTTTCTCTTGAAGCGCTGTAAGTAAGCGACCCAATTTCGAAATAGGAGCTTGAAGAACAGAGGCAAGCATAGTAAGCGCTTTTTCTTGGTTCGGAAGATTCGCGATAACGCTAACGTCAGCACCTTGATAAAGTTTGCCTTCAAATGCAGCAGCCTTTAATTCAAATGCTTTATTAGTTTTAGCAAATTCTTCGAACAAGCGTGCAGCTGCACCCATGTCGTCTTCAGAAGTTGAGAATGCTAAGATTGTTGGACCAACAAGGTCGTCATTCAAGATAGCGAATGGCGTATCTTGAAGAGCACGTTTAGCTAAAGTATTACGTACAACACGTGTAGCAACACCTAGTTTACGAGCTTCAACACGAAGAGCAGTTAATTGCTCAACAGTTAAACCTTGGTAGTCAGCAACAACGGCAGCGAACGCTGTAGAAGCAATTTCACTTACTTCAGCAACGATCTGTTTTTTGTCTTCGATAAGAAGAGCCATCGTAAAACCTCCTAACGGTGATTTATGCACTCATACGAGTGCACTCCCAATTCGTAAGCCCTATTCAGACTTACACGCGGAGGAGCAACAAATCACACCACCGCGTCTACTCAGACTGGATGATTAAGAAAAACATTCGAAAATATTTCTCGCCTGAGGTCTTTGACGCTGATAAACATTCATTTATCAATTCAAAGTTTGCCTAAAAACCCCTTCTCCCTCAGGGAGAAGGTAGGGATGAGGATATAAAACCTCTCCCCAACCCTCTCCTATAAAGAGAGGGAGCTTTCAGGGCTTCAAAATTCTTACTAATTACTTAGAAACGTTGCTTACGTCAACGATCAAACCAGGACCCATAGTTGAGCTCAAAGTGATCTTTTTAACGTATACACCTTTAGACGTTGCAGGCTTTAACTTTTTCAAGTCTGCAATTAAAGTTTCAACGTTTTGACGTACTGCTTCTTCGCTAAAGCCAAGTTGACCGATAGCAGCGTGGATGATACCCGCTTTGTCTACACGGTAACGTGCTTGACCTGATTTAGCATTCTTAACCGCGTTAGCAACGTCAGGCGTTACTGTACCCACTTTCGGGTTTGGCATTAAGCCACGTGGACCAAGAATTGTACCAAGCTTACCAACAACGCGCATTGCATCAGGAGCAGCAATAACGACGTCGAAATCAAGGTTTCCACCTTGAATGCTTTCAGCAAGGTCATCAAAACCAACGATATCAGCACCAGCAGCTTTCGCAGCTTCAGCAGCAGCACCTTGAGCAAATACTGCAACACGTACAGTTTTACCAGTACCCGCAGGTAAAGTTGTAGCACCACGAACAACCTGATCAGATTTACGTGGGTCTACACCAAGGTTTACAGCGATATCTAAAGATTCTTTGAACTTCGCAGCTGGAAGGCTGTTAAGAACTTGTACTGCTTCTTCCAAAGTGTAAACTTTGTTTGCTTCTACAGCAGCAGCAATGGCTTTTTGACGTTTAGTTAACTTTGCCATGTCTTATAGCTCCACTTCCAAGCCCATAGAACGTGCAGAACCAGCAATGGTACGCACACGAGCGTCTAAATCAGCACCAGTTAAATCTGGTTCTTTAGTAGTCGCGATTTCTTCTAACTGAGCACGAGTCAACTTACCAACTTTAGTTTTGTTAGGTACAGAAGAACCCTTTTGAATACCAGCAGCTTTCTTAAGAAGAATAGATGCAGGTGGAGTTTTCATGATGAAAGTGAACGACTTATCGTTGTACACAGTGATCACGACAGGAATTGGCAAACCAACTTCAAGTTTTTGTGTAGCAGCATTGAATTCTTTACAGAATGCCATGATGTTTACACCACGTTGACCCAATGCAGGACCAATTGGTGGAGATGGATTTGCTTTACCAGCTGGAACTTGCAGCTTGATATAGCCGTCAATCTTCTTAGCCATTGAAAATTACCTCTGGGTACAGACGCCGCTAGGCTCCCCAAAAAATTAAACAACACCGAAGTGTTAGAACAACAATGCCCGATCAGATCGGGCGCTTCTCAACCGACGCAGATTAAACCGTTTTTTCGACTTGGCGAAACTCGAGTTCAACCTGAGTTGGTCGATTAAATACATTAATCGTCAACGTTAAACGTGACTTTTCGTATTGAACTTCCTCCACGACCCCTTTAAAGTCAGTGAACGGACCGTCAACAACGAGCAATTCTTCACCAGGTTCAAACATCGTCTTAGGACGAGGTGCTTCACCTGTATTACGTACACGAGCAAGGATCGCATCAGCTTCACGTTGTGAAATCGGCGCTGGTTTTTCTGGTGTACCACCAATAAAACCAAGAACTTTTGGACACTCTTTTACAATATGCCAAGTATCATCATTCATTTCCATTTCGACCAATACATAGCCAGGAAAGAATTTACGCTCAGACTTACGCTTCTTACCATCCTTCATTTCCACCACTTCTTCAGTAGGAACAAGGACTTCACCAAAGCTCTCAGCAACAGTACTACGCTGAATTCGATCATTAAGCGAACGCATCACTTGTTTTTCAAAGCCTGAATAGGCATGAATAATATACCAACGTTTCATCGCGTTCTTACCCAATAATTAACTTAATAAACCAACCTAACCCGTAGTCGAAACACCATAAAACCAATGATGCAACAAGTACAACTAAGAGAACTTGCCACGATGTCGTGATCGTCTCTTGTTTTGTTGGCCAGGTCACTCGACGCAGTTCAATTCGCGCATCTTGCAATAAACGCACAAAGCCTTTGCCTTGATGGGTGGCGTATAATAAACCTAAAGCGACTACGACACAAGCCAAAATCACCCCAACACGCACCCAAATATCATTTGCTGGCGCCCAATAGGCAGGTAAATGCTGATTTACCAATGCTGAACCGACTAATAAAGCTATAGCAATCAACCACAAGACAACATCTAGCGGTGAACCAGAACTTACAACTTCTGCAACATTATTTCTTTGAGGGATTGGCGCGTCGCTTAATGCGTCACGCGATTTATCATTCGACATTTTTTTACTCGTCGTAGAATTCGCGACTTATTATATGACAACTCAGCCAGAATTAAGCTTTTTTATTAAAAAAAAGTGGCAGGCCAGGAGGGACTCGAACCCCCAACATTCGGTTTTGGAGACCGACGCTCTACCAATTGAACTACTGACCTAACGTACAAATCGAAAGCCGGAGCTTTCGATTTGAGTGTAACACATGGTATTGGGCTTATGCAGTTACTTTAGCAACAACACCAGCGCCTACAGTACGACCACCTTCACGAATCGCAAAACGTAGACCTGGGTCCATTGCGATCGGGTGGATTAACTCTACTGACATCTCAACGTTGTCACCAGGCATTACCAT
>NZ_JALGBR010000051.1:0-514 GCF_022808535.1 Acinetobacter sp. NIPH1876 | reverse complement strand
TAAGCTGGGGACTTAGCTTAGTTGGTAGAGCGCCTGCTTTGCACGCAGGAGGTCAGGAGTTCGACTCTCCTAGTCTCCACCATACATTACGAAGTAATGTAGAAACTAAAGTTAAATTCCAAGATAGCTTATAGAATTTAGTAAGTAGATAGCTTATTAAGTTCTGTGATTTATCACAGTTTACTACGCGCCGACGAGGTGGTAGTTAATCATTAACAGATTAGAAAATTGAGTCTGAAATAAATTGTTCAAACTCGATTAATTTGAAACTAACGGTAATACGTAAGTATTTCAGTTGGATGAAGAATTAATCTGAGAACTAGCAAAAACACTGAATCAAGCGTTTTGGTATATGAATTAGATTGAAGCTGTATAGTGATTAAATTCACAGACAACAGATAGTAGCAATTAAGTTTGCAACGCTAACACTCACTTGTATGTGTTAACGACTGTTTGGGGTTGTATAGTCAAGTAATTAAGTGCATGTGGTGGATGCCTTGGCAGTCAGAGGCGA